>JAGIBK010000010.1 GCA_017744355.1 bacterium
GGGTCGGTGAGTTCGACCTGATGTTCGGCGAAGGCGTCAGCCGCGAGGGCTGCGTCCTGGACCTGGCCGTCGAGCACGACATCGTCAAGAAGAGCGGCTCGTGGTTCAGCTACGGCGACAGCAAGATCGGTCAGGGCCGCGACGGCGCCAAGACCTTCCTGCAGGCGAACCCCGACCTCTTCACCGAGATCGAGGGCCTGGTGCGGACCAAGATCTTCGGCGCTCAGGAGCCCGAACTCGCGGGTGTTCGCTGAACGTCGTGATCGACTAAGATAGCTGTAGATGCTGCTTTGCGCGGCCCGCTGCGAGGTGGGCCGCGCGCGAAACTAGAAAGAGAGGGGTGGCCATGGTCGCACTCGACGCGATCTTGCTGCTGCTTGCACTCGTCGGCCTCGCGGTCGCCGGCGGCCTGTTCTACGCCGCCGACCGGAAGCGCAAGGCGATCGATAAGACCCTGGCCGAGGCCGAGGCCCGTGCCCAAGCGCTCGTCGCCCAGGCCGAGGCCGAAGCGCAGAACCAGCAGAAGGCCCTCATCCTCGAAGCCAAGGACGAGGCCCTGCGCCTCAAGCTCGACGCCGAGCGCGAGCTGAAAGACCAGCAGGCCGAGGTCGTTCGCCGCGAGAACCGCGCCATCCAGAAGGAAGAGACCCTTGACGCGAAGGCTGAAGCCGTCGCGCGCAAGGGCGAGGAGCTGCTCGTGCGCGAGCGCGAGCTCGTCGTCCTGCAAGAGGAGGTCGAGCGCCTGCGCGATCGTCAGCTTTCCGAGCTGCAGCGGGTAGCGGCCCTCTCCGCCGACGAGGCCAAGAAGCTGCTCTTGACCAAGCTCGAGCACGAGCTGGAGCGCGAGTCGGCCCTGATGATCAAGCAGGCCGAGCAGGAAGCCCGGGCGATCGCCGACAAGAAGGCCCGCGAGATCGTGACCACCGCCATCCAGCGCTGCGCGGTGGATCACTGCGTGGAGGGGACGGTCTCGGTCGTCACCCTGCCCTCGGACGACATGAAGGGCCGCATCATCGGGCGCGAGGGCCGCAACATCCGCGCCCTCGAGAACGCGACCGGCATCGACCTCATCATCGACGACACCCCCGAGGCGGTCGTCCTCTCCAGCTTCGACCCGGTCCGCCGCGAGATCGCCCGCCGTGCCCTGGAGGCCCTCATCGCCGACGGCCGCATCCACCCCCAGCGCATCGAGGAGCAGGTCGAGAAGGCCCGCCGCGACGTGGAGGCCCAGATGAAGGAGGACGGCGAGGCCGCCCTCCTGGAAGTCGGGGTCCAGGGGGTGCACCCCGAGCTGGTCAAGATCCTCGGCCGCCTGCGCTACCGCACCTCGTACGGCCAGAACGTGCTCGCCCACTCCAAGGAGGTCTGCTACATCGCGACCATGATCGCCGAGGAGCTGGGGGCCAACGTCCAGGTGGCCAAGCGTGCCGCGCTCATGCACGACCTGGGCAAGGCCGTCAGCCATGAGATGGAAGGCTCCCACGCCGTGAACGGCGCCGACATGGCGGCCAAGTACGGCGAGAACCCTGCGGTGGTGCACGCCATCCGGGCCCACCACAACGACGAGGAGCCCACCACCGTCGAGGCGGTCATCTGCCTCTTGGCCGACGCCATCTCCGCGGCGCGCCCCGGCGCCCGGCGCGAGAACATCGACATCTACGTCAAGCGCTTGCAGAAGCTGGAAGAGATCGCCAACTCCTTTCCCGGCGTCGAGCGCACCTTCGCCATCCAGGCGGGCCGCGAGATCCGGGTCATGGTCCAGCCCGAGGTGGTCGACGACGTCATGGCCCACAAGATCGCGCGCGAGATGGCCTCGCGCATCCAGAGCGAAATGGAGTATCCTGGAATGATCAAGGTAACGGTCATTCGGGAGACGCGCTCGACCGAGTTCGCCAAGTAATTGGGATCCCCAGTCCCAGGCGAACCCGCCTGCGGCGCTCAAGCTAGAAATGGAACGCCTTCATGTCGGCGCATCCGAATGCCTTTCATGTGGTCCTCATCGGGGACGTGGTCGGGCATCCAGGCCACCAGGCCATCGTCAAAGGCCTGCCGCGCCTGCGCAAGCAGCTCCCGGTCGATCTGGTGATCGCCAACGGTGAGAACGCCTCCGGCGGCTTCGGTCTCCAGGAGAAGACCTACCACCTCCTGCGCGACGCCGGGGTGGACGTGATCACCCTCGGCAACCACGCCTGGGACAAGAAGGAAATCTTCGACTACATCGACGACGCGGATCGCGTCGTGAGACCGGCCAACTACCCGCCCGGCACCCCCGGGCGCGGCCACACCGTGGTCCAGGTCAAGGGCACGTCGGTCGCCGTGATGCAGCTGATGGGCCGCGCCTTCATCAACATCGGGGACTGCCCGTTCCAGGTGGCCGAGCGCGAGCTCAAGAAGCTCAAGACCCAGGCCAAGATCATCATCGTGGACATGCATGCCGAGGCCTCCTCCGAGAAACTTGGGATGGCCTTCATGCTCGACGGTCAAGTGAGTGCCGTGATCGGCACTCATACTCACGTTCAGACCGCCGACGAGCAAATTTTTCCGCGTGGAACCGGGTATATAACGGATGCGGGCATGACCGGGCCCCGCGACTCCATCCTCGGGATCCGGCCGGAGCTCGCCCTGAAGCGCATGCGCCAGCATCTGCCGGTTCGTTTCGAGGTCGCCGAGGAGGAAGGGGTCTTCTCGGCCGTGTGGCTCGCCATCGATCCCCAGACCGGACGCACGCTCCAGATCCAGCGCATCCACTACCGCTAGCGGCACTCCTCATCATCGGCCCCATGGCCAGCAACGGGAGGATCGAACGTGGAGGTTTTCAAGGTTTCCGCCAAGTCCAGCCCGAGCGCGGTGGCCGGTGCCCTCGCGGGGGCGTTGCGCGAGAAGGGCCGGGCCGAGATGCAGGCCATCGGGGCCGGTGCCCTCAACCAGGCGATCAAGGCGGTCGCCATCGCCCGGGGCTACGTGGCTCCCGCCGGCATGGACCTGATCTGCATCCCCGCCTTCATCGACATCGCCATCGAGGGCGAAGAGCGCACCGCCATCAAGCTGATCGTCGAGCCCCGCTGACCGCTTTTCGTCTCGTCTCAGGCTCGGGCCTTTGGCTCGGGCCTCGTATCGCTTAGAATGGGCGGCAATCCCGCACGATCGTGCAAGCGGAAGGGGCGCCCATGAAAGCCGATCTCCACCTCCACACCACCCACTCCGACGGGCGTCACACCCCGGAGGCCCTCGTTCTGGCGGCTGCGCGCGCGGGGCTCTCGGCCATCGCCATCACCGACCACGACACGACCGACGCCCTCGAAGAGGCGGCGGCTGCGATCGCCGCCCACGGCCTCAAGCTCGAGCTCGTGTCGGGGGTCGAGGTCACGGCGATGCACGGCGAGCAGGAGCTGCACATCCTCGGCTACTTCGTCGACCCGCTGACTCCAGGCTGGTGCGAGGCCATGGCCGCTCAGCAGCGCGAGCGCGAGCAGCGGGCCGCCGCCTTCGTCGCGGCCCTTGCCGCCCACGGCGTCTCGCTCTCGCTCGAGGCCGTCCAGCGCCAGGCGGGGGATGGGGCCATCGGGCGGCCTCACGTGGCTCGCGCCCTGGTGGAGGCCGGTGTCTGCAACACCGAGCAGCAGGCCTTCGACCGTTACCTCAACCCCGGCTGCCCGACCTTCGTGCCGCGCGGGGCCCTGACCCCCGCCGAGGCGATCGCCTTGATCCATGCGGCCGGCGGGGTCGCCTCGCTCGCCCATCCGCGCAGCGTCCCCCTGAGCGAAGCGGGAGAGACGGGTGAGACCTTGCTTGAATACCTGGTGGCCTCCGGCCTGGATGCGCTGGAGGTGGTGCACCCGTCGGCCACCTCGCTGCTGCGCGCCCACTACGGGCGCCTTGCGGCCGAGCACGGCCTGCTGGTGACGGGGGGCTCGGACGACCACGGTCCGAGGCCCGGGCACGCGAGCCGCCTTGGAGGCGAGAGCATCCCATACGCCTGGCTGGCGGCGCTTCGCGCGCGGCGTCCTGGAAGCATCCGCGGGGTTGCGGCAAATTACGCTAGACCTTTGCCGGAAAGCTTCTATAATGGGACCATCAAGCAACGGTCCCAGTTTCAATGAGGGAGTGGCTTATGGAACTCGTGATCAAAGGACATCATGTCGAGGTGACGGACGCGCTGCGCGACTACGCCGACAAGAAGGTCGGTCGTGTCGTCCGTAACGTGGATGGGGTCATCGAAACGCAGGTCGAGCTCTCGGTCAACAAGAACCCGAGCGTGCCCGACAACCAGATCGTCGAAGTCACCCTGTTCGCCAAGGGCACGGTGATCCGCGCCGAGGTCAGCACCGAGAGCATGTACGCCTCGCTCGACCTGGTCGCCGACAAGCTCGAGCGCCAGATTCGTCGCTATCGCCAGAAGCTCAACGGTCACGATCGCCACCACCGTCAGAAGACGGCCACGGCGGTGGCCGCCGAGCCGATGGTCGAGGCCACCGAAGAGGTCGAACGCGAGATCGTTCGCTCCAAGTCCTTCCCGGTCCTGCCCATGTCGCCGGATGACGCGGCGGTCCAGATGGAGCTGTTGGGTCACAACTTCTTCATGTTCATCAACCAGTTCACCAGCCAGGTGAACGTGATCTACCACCGCAAGGACGGCAACTACGGCCTGATCGAGCCGACCGCCTAGTCCATTTCCACGACGGGGCCGGCGCATGCGCCGGCCCCGTTTCGATTTTTCGCGAGGCCCCCCTTGACCACCCCCGAGCACGAGCAACTTGCGCCGCGCGATCGCCGCCCCGGCGAGATGACTTTCGTCGAGCACCTCGAGGAGCTGCGCTGGCGCATCGTCAAATCACTCGCCGCCCTCGCGGCGGGCTTCGGCCTCGCCTTCGTCTTCGCTCGGACCCTGATGGCTTGGCTCTCGGTGCCCGCGGGCAACGTGAGCTTCATCTTCACCTCGCCGGCCGAGTACTTCATGGCGAGCCTCAAGGTCGCCTTCTTCGCGGGGCTGTACCTGGCTTTGCCGGTGATCCTCTACCAGCTGGTGGCCTTCGTGGCCCCGGGGCTCAACCCCTCCGAGCGGCGCTGGGTGCTGCCCGTCGTCGTGGGCTCCTTTTTGCTCTTCACCGCGGGCGGGGCCTTCGCCTACTACGCCCTCTTGCCGGCGGGTCTGCACTTCCTTCTGGGCTTCGCGCCGTCCACCGTGGCTCCGATGCTCTCGATCGGGACCTACCTGGGCTTTGCGGCCTCGCTGCTCTTCGCCGCAGGCTTCATCTTCGAGCTGCCGCTCGTTCTCTTGGCGCTTTCGTGGATTGGGGTGCTCTCGTCGGCCATGCTGGCCAAGTTCCGAAAGGTGGCGATCGTGCTCGCGCTCGCCATCGGGGCGATCATCACCCCTTCGGCGGACATCTTCAGCCAGTTGATGCTGGCGGGCGCGCTGGTGCTGCTCTACGAACTGAGCGTCTGGCTCATCCGCCTCACGGGCAAATAGAGCGCTTTACTTCCAGAACATCCAGCTCTTCTTCTCGGGCTTCTGAGGGGCGGTCTTGGCGACGACCGCCGGCCGCGTGCTCAGCGGGCCGGTCTGCGGCTTGACCTGGGACTTGGCCGCGGGCTTGGACTGCTCCCAGTCGAAGACACCGAGCTTGATGACGTCGAGGTTGGAGGCCGAGAGGCCCAGGTACTGGTAAGCGTCCAGCTCGGTCTGCTCGGCCTTGGCGCTGAGGAACGCCTGCCAGGCCTTGGTCATCATGGCCTGCTCGGTGATGAAGCCGACGGCCGGGATCCAGTGGGCGACGCCGATGGTGAGGGTCCGGCGCAGGTTGAGGTTCTGCAGGCCCTGGGTCGCGTAAAACTCGTTGCGCATCTGGTGGGCGATGCGCGCCAGGGGCACCTTGAGGCTGCCCTTGTCGACCGAGCCGAGGCTGAGCACGATGAAGCGATCGAGGCGTATGGCGAAGTCGGCGACCTTGCGCCGGGGGCCTCGCTCGAGCCGGATGGAGCGCTCGGTGGCCGTCTGGGCGCGCTTGAGCAGCCGCTCGCGCATGGCCTCGGCCTCCTGCGCATGCAGGGGGATCTCGTCGGCGATCTCGATGATGACGAAAGCCATTCCCGCCAGGTAGTGATTGCCCAGCTCCAGCTCCTCGCGCAGACGCGCCATGAGCTGGGGGTAGTCGGGATGGGCGGCGAACGATGGCATCGTAGTGTCCATGCGAGGATTATACCCCCTTTATGAGGCAAAGTTCTGGACGGCCCGCGTAGGCTGCTCCTTTTCGGAGACGGGGCGGGATGGGTATGAAACCCTTAGCGTTGGGTGAAGGAAACGAGGTGTCGGTGCAGGACGTGGCCAAGCTCGGAATCGGGTTGCTCGGATGCGGGGTGGTCGGGCAAGGAGTGGTGCGCCTGGTGGCGAAACACCCGACCCTGCGCCTGGTGGCGGTCGCCGTTCGCGACGCGGGGCGCGATCGCGGCCTCGATCCGTCTCTCATCACCACCGACCCGCACCAGGTCGTCGATCACCCCGAGGTCCGGATCGTGGTCGAGGTCATGGGCGGCCTGGAGCCTGCGCGAACGCTCGTCTTGCGCGCCCTTGGGCAGGGGAAGCACGTCGTCACCGCCAACAAGGCGCTGCTCGCTCATCACGGCCGCGAGATCCTCGAAGCCGCCCGCGCCCACGGGGTCGAGGTTTATTTCGAGGCGGCGGTCGGCGGGGGCATCCCCGTCATCATGCCCCTCAAGCGCGGCCTTGCCGCCAACGCCATCCAGCGCGTCAGCGGCATCATCAACGGCACCACCAACTACATCCTCACCCGCATGGCCCAGGACGGCGACACCTTCGGGGCGGCCCTCGGCGAGGCCCAGCGCCTGGGCTACGCCGAGGCGGATCCCACCGCGGACGTGGGCGGCTACGATGCGGCCCACAAGCTCGCCATCCTCGCCTCGATCCTCTCGGGGGCCTTCGTGCCCCTCGGCGCCATCTACCGCGAGGGCATCGAGCGCCTGACGCCCAAGGACCTCGCCTATGCCCGTGAGCTGGGCTACGCGGTCAAGCTGCTCGGCATCGCCCGCCGCGTGGGCGATCGCCTCGAAGCCCGTCTCCATCCCGCCATGATCCCCCTTTCGCACCCGCTGGCGCGCATCGACGGGGTCACCAACGCCGTCACGGTGGTGGGCGACGCGGTCGGCGAGGTCACCTTCTCGGGGCCCGGGGCCGGCTCGCTGCCCACCGCGAGTGCCGTGGTGGGGGATGTCCTGAACATCGCCGAGGCCGTCACGAGCGGCACGCCGCCGAGCCGCCTGATGGACGGCCTTGCTGCCCACGAGGCTCGGGTGGTGCCCATCTCCGAGGTCGAGACGGCCTACTACTTGCGATTGGTGACCGAGGACATGCCGGGGGTGCTCGGAGCGGTCGGCTCCCTTTTCGGAGGGCGAGGCGTCTCGATTCGGTACTTCGTCCAGAAGGAAGTGCGCGATGGCTTGGCTGAGCTGGTCTTCGTCACGCACGCGGGGCGCGAGCAGGCCTTCATGGAGGCGCTCGACGCGATCAAGGCCCTTGGCGCCCTCAGGGAAGTGGCGGCACTCATCCGGGTGGAGGAGGATGCGAATGGACGTTAAGCACGCGGGCCGCGCCTGGCCCGGTCTGATCGAAGCCTACAGGGAATTCCTGCCCGTTACCTCTGAAACGCCCGTGGTGACCCTCCACGAGGGCTGGACGCCCCTGGTGCGCCTGGAGCGCCTGACCGAAGCCATCGGCCTGCCGAGGCTGCGCCTCTACGCTAAGCTCGAAGGGGCGAATCCCACCGGATCTTTCAAGGATCGGGGCATGACCATGGCCGTCACCAAGGCCAAAGAGGCAGGCTCCGAGGCCCTGATCTGCGCTTCGACGGGTAACACCTCGGCGGCGATGGCGGCCTACGCGGCACGGGCCGGCATGCGCTGCTACATGCTGGTACCGGACGGCTACGTGGCCCTCGGCAAGCTCGCCCAGGGCATCCACTACGGCGCGAAGGTCATCCCGGTCAAGGGCAACTTCGACGCGGCCCTCGCCCTGGTGCGCGCCATCTCGGCCCACTACCCGGTGACGCTCGTCAACAGCGTCAACCCCTTCCGCATCGAGGGTCAGAAGACCGCAGCCTTCGAGCTCTGCGATCAGCTGGGCGAAGCCCCCGATATGCTCGCTATCCCGGTGGGTAACGCGGGTAACATCACGGCCTATTGGAAGGGCTTCAAGGAGTACCGCGAGGCCGGCAAGAGCGAGGCGACCCCGCGCATGCTGGGCTTCCAGGCCGCCGGAGCGGCCCCTATTGTTCTGGGCCGGGTCGTCGAGCACCCCGAGACCGTCGCCACCGCCATCCGCATCGGCAACCCCGCGAGCTGGCAGGGCGCCGAGGACGCCGTGACGGAGTCGAGCGGGCTCATCCGGGACGTGAAAGATGCCGAGATCCTCGAGGCCTATCGCATGCTCGGGCGTCTGGAGGGGCTCTTCTGCGAGCCGGCCTCGGCGGCCTCGGTGGCCGGAGTTATCAAGCTTGCCCGCGAAGGCTACTTTACGGGCGACGAGCGCGTCGCCTGCGTGCTGACGGGCAACGGCCTCAAGGATCCGGACACGGCCATGGGGGCGATCGATCAGGCCCCCGTCCCGGTCGAGGCCGAAGAGGAGGCCGTGCTCGCCGCCATGGGCTTTGTTTAGGTTCGATTAAGTCTGTTTAGTTTGGGTTAAGTCTCGGCAAAATCTTGCTTGGTTTTCTTGTGGCTGCTTTCGCGCCGGTGCTATGGTTTAAATCCTGATTATTAGACCATTATCGACCGTCAATGACGCCGGCCGATCCCGAGGAGGACCTCATGGCCAAGCCCCTGCACTCTCTGACGACCACCATCCTGTTGGCGGTGACGATGAGCGTGCTCGGCTGCGCCGGCGCGGGGCCCGTGCCCTCCGAGGGTGCCGCGATCTCGGGGAAGGCCCAGGTCTTCAGCGTCGACGGCGAGGCGCAATTGCTCTTGAAGCCCAAGGAGGGCCGGACCTTCCGCTCGCCCGTGGGCCGCTCGCTCGGCTCCATTGAGGACCTGGGGGTCCAGATCTACTCGGTCCCCGCGAACCAACTCTCAAAGACCCTCGCCTCCCTGCAGGCCGACCCGAACATCGAGTACGCCGAGCCTTCCTACCAGATGAAGGCCTTCGACCTGCCTTCGCGTGACGAGGGGACCCCGAACGACACCCTCTACGCCCAGCAGTACGCCCCCCAGATCGTGCAGGCCCCTCAGGCCTGGCGCACGAGCAAGGGGAGCGGCATGGTCATCGCCGTGCTGGATACGGGCCTCGACACCACGCACCCCGAGTTCGCCGGGCGCGTGGTCACGGGCTTCAACGCCATCACCCGCAAGAGCGACGTCAGGGACGACCACGGCCACGGCACCCACTGCGCCGGGGTCGCGGTGGCGGCGGCCAACAACGGCCAGGGCGTGGCGGGCATCGCCCCGGACGCCAAGATTATGCCCATCAAGGTATTGGCGGCTGATGGGGCGGGTTCCGATGCCTACGTGGCGCGGGGGATCGCCTGGGCCGTCAAGAACGGCGCCGACGTGATCAGCCTCAGCCTCGGGGGCCCCGGCGAGAACAAGACCCTGGCTGCCGCGGTCCAGTCCGCCCTCTCCAAGGGGGTGCCGGTGGTTTCGGCCATGGGCAACGACGGCAGCGGCGAGAAAGCCTTCCCCGCGGCCTATCCCGGCGTGATCGCGGTGGGCGCCACCAACGCCAAGGACCAGACGGCCGATTTCTCCCAGTACGGCAACTGGATCTCGGTGACCGCCCCCGGCGTTCAGATTCTTTCGACCTTCCCGACCTACAAGGTCACCCTCAACGAGTACGGCTTCGGGCTCAACTACGCGGTCCTCGACGGGACTTCGATGGCGACGCCCGCGGTGGCCGGCTTGGCCGCGCTCATGCGCGCGCGCTACGGCCGCAAGCTGACGCCCGCCCAGCTCAAGGCGAAGCTGGAGGGGGCGGCGGACAAGGTGGCCGGCCAATCGGCCTTCGACCCTCACTTCGGCAACGGGCGCGTGAACGCAGCGCGTGCCCTGCAGTAGCGCCTCGACGGGCCTGGCGCGCTGTTTGAACGCCAGCCTATCGGGTATACTATTGCTGCCCTTTCCCCGGCGATTCACCTGCCGCAGAGGAGGCTTCGTGTGACTTTCTCGCTCCGTCCGCTGCTAGGTCTCGGCATGGCGCTGGCCGCGGCGATTACCCTGGTTGCGCACTCCCATCCGGCCGAGGCTTACAAGCCCCGCGTCCTGCGGATGGGCTTCGTCCCGTCCGAGAACGTCCAGGAAGTCATGCGCAACGCGCAGCCCATCGTGGCCATGATGCGCAAGGAGCTGGGTGCCGACGTGGTGCCCTTCGTGGCCACCGACTACACCGGCGTCATCGAGGCCATGCGCGCCAAGCGCCTGGACGTGGCCTTCTTCGCTCCCGGCGCCTACGTGCTTGCCGAGCGCCAGGCCAAGGCCAAGGTGATCCTCAAGGTCGTGCGGGGCGACAAGGACGTCTTCTACGCCGCGATCATCACCAACAAGGCCACGGGCATCAAGTCTCTCAAGGACCTCAAGGGCAAGAGCTTCGCCTTCGTGGACCCGGCCTCGCTGTCGGGCTCGCTCTACCCCAAGGTCATGCTCCTCGACGAGGGCATCAACCCCGAACGCGACTTCAAGCGGGTGGTCTACGCCGGCGGCCACGACGCGACGGTGCTCGCCGTCCTCAGGCGCCAGGTGGACGCCGGGGCGACCTTCGCCAACGACACGACCGGCCATCACGGCGCCTGGGACGAGTTCCTCAAGGACCCCAAGCAGCGTTCCCAGATCCAGGTGGTGGCTTACTCGCGGCCGGTGCCCGCCGACAACATCGCGGTGGCCGCCGATCTCGACCCCCAGTGGGTGGCGCGGATCCGCGCGGCCCTGCTCAAGATCAGCGCCTCGCCCCAGGGTCGGGCGCAGCTCAAGAAGATCTACCATATCGACGGCTTCAAGGCCGCCACGCCGGCCGAGTACGCCCCGGTGCGCGAGGTGTTCGACCGGGTGGGGTTCAAGAGCCGGTAGAAAGCCAGGAACCAAAGCGTGGACCAATTCCTCCAAGTCCAAGGGCTCCAGAAGGCCTATGCCAACGGCCCCACCGTCCTTCACGACGTCAGCTTGACCTTCAAGCCCGGCGAGTTCTCGGTGATCCTCGGCCTCTCGGGCGCGGGGAAGTCGACCTTCCTGCGCTGTCTCAACCGCCTCATCGAGCCGACCGCCGGCCGGATCATCATCCCGCGTGACCTGATTGCGCCCGAAGGCAAGGGCGAGCTCGACCTGGTCCGCGCCAGCTCCCACGAGCTGCGCCTCTGGCGCCGCAAGGTCGGGATGATCTTCCAGCACTTCAACCTGATCAAGCGCCTCTCGGTGGTCGACAACGTGCTCGCGGGCAGTCTCGGCTACGCGGGGATGGTGCCCGGGGCGCTGCGCCTCTTCTCCAAGAGCGAGCGCGATCGCGCCCTCTACAACCTCGAGCGCGTCGGCCTTCTGGACCACGCCTACAAGCGCGCTGATGCCCTCTCGGGCGGTCAGCAGCAGCGTGTGGCGATCGCCCGGGCCCTGATGCAGCGTCCCACCGTGATCCTCGCCGACGAGCCGGTGGCCTCCCTGGACCCCAAGCTTGCCAAGCAGATCCTCGACATCCTCAAGCGGGTGGCCGATGAGGACGGGCTCACGGTCATGGTGAGCCTGCACGTGCTCGAGTTGGCGCGCGCCTACGGCGACAGGATGATCGGCTTCCACGGCGGCCGGGTGATCTTCGACGGTGCGCCCGACAAGCTGGACGACAAGGCGGTCCAGCAGATCTACAGCCGCGGCACCGCCCAGCTCCAACCCGTGTGAGGCCCTGATGCGCTCCTACACCAAGCCCCTGGATCCCCTCAAGCCGCACGTTCCCACTCGGTTCCCCGAGCGGCCTCGGCGCGCCAAGACCCCCTGGGTGCTCGGCGCCCTCATGGTGCTGTTGTTGGCCTGGGCCTTCGCCGGGGTGCAGTTCAACCTCAAGGAGCTGATCGAAGGCACCCCCAAGATGGTGGAGTGGGTCCAGCAGAGCCTGCCGCCCGACACCACGACCATCACCGACCCGGAGCGCTACGCGCTGCCGAGCGAGGTTTCGTCGTGGCAGCTCTTCGCGCCCTCGCCGCTCACCCCCGAGCAGGCCGAGATCAAGGACCGCTGGTGGGCCAACACCTTCCCCCAGACGGTGCTCGGGGCGACCATTCAGACCATCCAGATGGCCTTCGCGGGGACTTTCCTCGCGGTGCTCTTCGCCTTCCCCCTGTGCTTCCTGGCGGCGCGCAACACGAGCCCGCACCCCTACGTCTACCACGCGGTCAAGCTCGCGGTGAACTTCCTGCGCACCATCCCCGACTTCGCAGTCGGCTTGGTGCTCATCACGGCCATCGGCCTGGGGCCCTTTACCGGGACCATGGCGCTGGCCTTCCACACGGCGACGGTGCTGATCAAGCTCTTCGCCGAGGAGGTCGAGAACATCGACGGCGGCGTGGTGGAGGCGATCCAGGCCACGGGGGCGCGCTACGTGCAGGTGCTCGCCTTCGCGGTGGTGCCGCAGGTGATGCCGGGCTTCATCTCGTCGGTGCTCTACCGCTTCGAGACCAACATCCGCGCGGCCGCGGTGCTCGGCCTCATCGGCGCGGGCGGTATCGGCTTCATCATGAAGAGCGACTTCAGCCTCTTCCAGTACCCGCAGGCGGCCACCACGGTCCTGGTTTTGATCGTGCTCGTCATGCTGGTGGACTACACGTCGGCGCGCCTGCGCAAGATTGTGATCTAGCTTGAAACAGCATCCTAGCGCTCGCTCGGTGCTCTGGGTCGTCCCCGTCACGATGGTCGCGTTCTTTGCGACCGCCGTGCTGTGGAGCATCATCGGCCCCCTCTTGATCCCAGCCCTGCGGGGCAACGAGCGCCTCATCTCCCTGACCGGCTTCTTTCCCATCGAGCTCATCGGGGTGCTCGTGCCGTCGCTCGTGGCCTGCAAGATCGGCAAGGTCGACTTTCGCGCGGTCTTTCCCTTCCGGCGGGTGGCCTGGTGGCGCCTGTTGCTTATCGTGGGCGCCACCTTCGGCCTGGCGCTCGTCATCACCTACCTGCAGGGCTGGTTTGCCCAGGCGACGGGCCTGCCCTATCCCAAGGACGTCACTGACCTGATCCGGGCGCACACCCCGATGCAGTGGGCCTTCATGTTGCTTGCGGTGGCCTTCGTGCCCGCCTTCGCCGAAGAGATGGTCACCCGGGGCTACGTCCAGTCGGCCCTGGTACCGCGCCTCGGCCTGGTCTGGGGGATCCTGCTCACGGCGGGAATCTTCGCCCTCATGCACTTCCTGCCGGCGGGGATTCCGACCTACGTGATCCTCGGGATCTGGCTGTCGTGGGTGCGGCACCGCACCGGCTCGATGATCGGGCCGATCGCCGCCCATGCCACCAACAACACGCTCGCCCTCTTGCAGGCGAACCTGGTGCCCGAGGCCTACTGGGCGACGAACATCGCATGGGTGCTGCCGCTGGGCGTCGTGCTGTTCGGCACGCTGGGCTACCTGTCCTTGAAGGACCTGAAGTAGCCCCCTGTCCTACTGTTCCGCCTGCGGCTGGATCGCGGGCTTCGGGAACGGCAGCTTCTCGCGGTCCTTGGCCACGGCGATGACCAGGAGCGGCACATCGGCCGGGATCATGAGCGACTGCACCATGTGGTCCCCCACCCGGCGCGGGGCCGGGGTGCCATCCAGGGCTGCGACCATGTGCTCGCGGACCTCGGGGTGGTACTTGTCGGGGATGCCCGATTGCATCAGGAAGCTGTCGAGGAGCTCACGCTCGGCCTTGAGGACCTCGGGGTCGCCGACCACGGGGATCGCGAAGATCTCACTCTCGATCTTGCCGCCCTTCACGACCAGCATGACCTGGCAGGCCTTCTTGTAGGTGGTGGTGGCCCGGTAGGTAACGCCGTTGAGCGTCTTGTTCTTGAGCGAGAAGGGCTCCAGGAAGGCGACCTGGCCGCTGGTGACCATGGGCCCCGCCTCGAAGTTTTCTACCGTGTCACCGACGCGCGCTTCGGCCCCGTGTGCGGAGAGCAGCCCAAGCGCCAATGCGAGCGCCGCCACGATCCCCCGATGTCGCCCTGCCATGAGCCACCTCCTCCGATGAGGATCCGCCTCCCCCACCCGGAGGAGTGTGGCGCTATGGTAGTGCAGCGCGCCCCGGCGTGCATCGCATGGTCTGTCGCTGCGGTATGCTAGAATCACCTGTCGGCGCGACCATCCAGAAGGAGATTCCGTTGCCCCGCCTTTTCCCTCTTGCCGTTGCCCTGGCGCTCGTCGTCCCGCTTGCGACCGCCTGCGCCCCTTCGTTGCGGATCATGGATCGCTCGCGCGATGCATCCTTTCCGGGTGCGCGCGGGGATGCAGCGCGCTACGAGGCGGTCCGTGCCGAGTGGACCCGGACCGAGGCGCTGGGCGTGCGCAGCGAGGCGACGGTGACCATGCTCGATCCATCTCTCGGGGCCGACTGGCTCGCGATGAAGGCCGGCAAGGAGGGGCGCGAGGTCGCGGACGCTTACGACCAGGGGCTATGGGAGGGCCTGTATGGCCCTCGCCAGGATCGCCTCCCCTTCGAGGTCTCGTGGCGCTTCGACAAGCTTTACCAGCCGCAGCGCGTCACCAACCCGCAGGTGGGCTGGACCTTCACCCTGCTCGACGATCACGGTCGCTCCTGGAAGCCCCTTTTCCTGGGGGACGTCCAGCAGGCTTTCGACGCGGACGCCTGGACCGGCTCGTTCCGGGTCTGGTTCCCCACCAAGGATACGCTCAAGGGCCCTCTCTTCGACGGCCGGACCCGCTCGCTCACCCTGCGGATCAGCGGCGCCCCCGGCACGGCTGACTTCGTCTGGAAGTTCCAGCCCGAGGTCGGCGCCCCCGCCGAGGACTGAGTCATGGCCCGGATTCCTCTTCTGGTGCTGGCCGGTGCGACGGCCAGCGGTAAGAGCCACCTCGCGCTTTCGCTGGCTGAGGCTTTCAACGGCGTGATCATCGCGGCCGACAGCCGCACCATCTACCGCGACTTCGATATCGGGACGGCCAAGCCGACCGCCGAGGAGCAGGCGCGGGTGCCCCACCGCATGATCGATGTGGCGGACCCGACCGACACCTACACGGTGGCGCGCTTCAAGGCTGCGGCGATCGAGGCGATCGCCGAGGTCCATGCGGCCGGCAAGCTCCCCATGCTGGTGGGCGGCACGGGCTTCTACATCCGAGGCCTGATCGGCGGCCTATCCATCCCCGAGGTACCGCCCCAGCCGGAGCTGCGTGCGAAATTCGAGGCCCTGGCCGATCCGCACGCGCGCCTCGCCGAGGTGGACCCGGTCACGGCGGCGCGACTGCACCCCAACGACCGGATGCGGGTCATCCGCGCCCTGGAGGTCGAGGCGGTGCTGGGCAAGCCGCTCTCGGAGGCTGCGACCAAGGTGGAGTCCCCCTACGACGCGCTTTACCTGGCGCTCGGGATGGACCGCGAGCTTCTCTACGACCGGATCAACCGCCGCACCCACCTGATGATGGAGATGGGCCTGGTCGAAGAGGTGGAGCGTCTGATGGCGCGCTACGGCGCGGAGCTGCCTCTCTTGCAGACCCTGGGCTACGCCGAGACCATGGACTACCTGACGGGACGCGCGACCAAGGACGAGGCGATCGCGGCCATCCAGCAGCACACCCGCAACTACGCCAAGCGCCAGCTCACCTGGTTCCGCCGCGAGGCGGGGGTGCGCTGGCTCGACGGGGACAGGCCCGAGGGCCTGTTCGACGAGGCGACGGGCTTGATCGAGGAATGGCGGAAGGCATGATTTCATTCACCAAGATGCAGGGAGCGGGCAACGACTTCATCGTCATCGATTGTCTCGGCGACCAGGCAGCGGACTATCAAGCCCTCGCTCCGGCGCTTTGCGATCGCCACTTCGGGATCGGGGCGGATGGCCTCTTGCTCGTGTTGCCTTCCGAGGTGGCCGACTTCAGGATGCGGGTGATCAACGCGGACGGTACCGAGCCCGAGATGTGCGGCAACGGCCTGCGCTGCTTCGCGCGCTACCTGCACGTCGCGGGCCTGAGCAGCGCGGCGTCGCTCGCTATCGAGACGGGTGCAGGCGTGCTCGGCGCCGAGGTGCTCGAAGACGGCGTGCGGCTCGACATGGGCGCCCCGCGCATGGCAGAGCGCATGGCCGAGCCCCTGAAGGTAGGGGATGCGGCTTTCGAGGCCACCGCCGTCTCCATGGGCAACCCCCATTGCGTCGTCTTCGTCGAAGACCTGGACGCCTTCGATTTCGAGCAGTACGGCCCCCTGGTCGAGGCCCATTCCGCCTTCCCGCAGCGCACCAACGCGGAGTTCGCCCAGGTCCTCGCCCCCGACCACATCCGGCTCAAGGTCTACGAGCGCGGGGTTGGTCCCACGCTCGCTTGCGGCACCGGCGCCTGCGCGACCCTGGTGGCCGCGGCGCTCTCGGGCCGCACCGGTCGCGCGGCGCAGGTCGATCTGCCGGGCGGAACCCTGGCGATCGCCTGGGGCGAAGACGGTCGGATCCAGATGACGGGTCCTGCCCAGGTGGTCTTCAAAGGGGTCGTCGACGCGCTCAACTTGTAGTCGGCGACCCGGCACGCGGACGTTCTATTCGCGCGCCTGGTTTGACGCGAATGTTTTATTTCTTTGTGAGGGTTAGCGAGCGAGTGGCACCACTTGTCTCAGTCTCAAGGTAATCGATAGAGCCGCTTGCATTGAGCGTGAAGCGCTCGGAGTAGGTGGGGGTTCTATTCGGGCTCAACTCGTAAAAGTTATCGCCCTTCGTCTCCTTATAGGTGTCATTGAAGCCATGGTAGTCCCTTAAAGTGGAGGCATACAAGCCGCCGGATGAGCTGCTTTTGAGGGATGAAATCGACCTTGTCATCGTGCTTCCATACGGATGGCTTGCAACTTCAAACCAAAATCGATCTTCAGTATCGTGTCCTTCCCAGGTTCCAATAAACCAGGAAGGCGGCGTCGGACGGAATATTTCGAATTTCGGCCCTGTATTAGCGGGCTGGCAACTTGGCAGTAGTACGGCAAGGGAGATGGCTACGCCAAGGCGTTTAAGCTGCAGCAAGGTCATGTTTCGCAGGTCCTCCTCGTCTTTGATGTAATGGTAGTGCGATGTGTTGAGCTTTTTGTGGCTCTATCTCCGGATTAGTCCGTTGCCAACGCTGACCCCTCGTCAATCCTTCGTTTGTGCTCCCTCTCTCAACCGGCGAACGAAGCTTCATGCATACGATTTTGTGGAGAAGCGAAAATCTCCAAGGGGAGAGAGCGTAGCCAGGCAAAGGGTAAGGTGACGTGATGCACGGAGGTAACCCTTTTTCGGAGTGATGAAGGGGTGATTTTTTGTGAGGTAATCGTGAGGAGTATACCCTCGCTTGCTGATCGGTGGTTCATCTTTCAGGTGGTTTGATCGAAAATAAAATGTACGCTCAATATATATATTTTCTCTAAGGTTTAGAGGAGGCTGCCGGGAGAGAAGCATCCCAAACGCGCGATTTTCCATTATGATGACAAGGGAGCGCCTGTTTTTCGGGATGCTCAGAGCCCTCGCACCTTCCCGTCCCCCGGAGCGCCCGTGATCGTCACCGTCACCCCCAACGCCGCCATTGACCGCACGGCCGTCGTGTCGGGCTTCTCGCTCAACGCCGTCAACGAGGTCAAGAACATGCCGGCGTTGCCCGGCGGCAAGGGCATCAACGTGGCGCGGGTCCTCAAGGCGTTCGGACAGCCGGTGGTGGCGACCGGTTTCATCGGGGGCGAAACGGGCAAGACCATCAAGATGGGCCTGGAGCGCAGCGGCGTCGGCACCGACTTCGCCATCGTCATGGGCGAGTCGCGCACCTGCCTCAAGATCGTCGATCCCCAGCGGATGATGGTGACCGAGCTCAACGAGTTGGGCCCCGAGATCACCGCCCAGGAAGTCACCAAGCTCACGGCCATCCTCAACAAGTGGAGCCAGAAGGCGTCGGACGCCGTCTTCTCGGGCAGCTTGCCCCCCGGTGCCCCGCAGGACTCGTACCGCAAGTGGGTCGAGGGCTTCCAGCGCATCGGCGGCAAGGCCTACGTGGACGCGCGGGGCGCGGTGCTCTATCACGCCCTGGAAGCCCGCCCCTACCTGGTCAAGCCCAACCAGAAGGAAGCCGAGGAGCTGGTCGGCTTCTCGCTCGATTCCGAGACGCGGATCTCGCAGGCCATCGAGTACTTCATGGCCAAGGCCCAGATCGCGCTCATTACCTTGGGCGAGCGGGGCGCTGCGGTGGGCTGCGAGGGCGAGCGCTGGCGCGCCTACGCCCCGCCCGTCAAGGCGGTGAACCCCATCGGCAGCGGGGATGCGTTCCTCGCGGGCTTCATCGTGGGCCTCAAGCGCCACCTGCCCCTCAAGGACTGTCTGCGCCTCGCCACCGCGACCGGTGCGGCCAACTCCCAGGCACCGGTGGCCGGCATGATCCGTCTCGAGCAGGTGGACCGCCTCAGTAGCCAGGTCCGGGTCGAGGCGCTGCGCCGCTGACGCAGCGGCGCCTTCAAAGCCCCGCCTGAGTTTTCAATGAGTACTTGCCCACCGGCCAGGTATCCCGCGACACGGGGGCGCGGGGTGAGGCGACCGGCTCCTGTCGCTGCCCCAGGGATTTGAGGGCTTCTAGGATCAACGGGGCGTGGAAGCCGGCCTTGCGCAAGGCGTTCGCTATCATCTCGTTGGGGAAGAAGAGGGCTTTCAGGAGCCTTGCGATTTCCTTCGGATCGCACTGGAGCGCCTTCAAACCCTCCGCGATCTCGTTGCAGGAGTGGCCCGCATCCTTCATCACATGCGCGATCTCGTGTCGGCTCAAGGCTTGGCCCGGCCCAAGGTTGAGCTGAAAGAGCGCCTTTGCCGTCTCGCTCGCGGGAAAACCGGCGGCTCTCAGGGCCTTCGCGATCGCCTCGGGCGAGCGACAGGCTTTGTGCAGCGCTGCCGCGATGTCTTGGGCCGGGAACTCGAACGATTTGAGGGTCCAGGCCAGGTCTTTCGTTGAGATGCCCGCTGCCAACAGCATTCGGACGATTTCATCGAAGGAGGCCCCGCCCTCTCTCATCTCCCGGATTTGCTCGTTCAGGCTCTTGTAGGCTCGCTTGAGCTTAGTGGCCTCAAGGCCGCCGAACAGAGGGCTTCCCAGAAAAGGGTTCGCGCTTGAATCGAACATGGCTGCTTCTCCTCTCGGGAGTCGGTAGCACTTGTCCGATTCTGCGCTTTTCCTGGGGGGCTTGTCGCGCTTATTTTGAAGATTTAACGGATAAATAAAGCAATTCAAACGGTAGGACGAAGCTAGATGTGAAATTATCGGCGATTTTGTGCCGTTTTCGCTCCGTTTAATCGAAGAGGCTCGCGATTCCCTTCCCGATGGAGCGGCCTAGCGAGACGACCCCATCCACGATCGCACCACCTGCCGTCGCGGCCTGATCGGCAATCTCCTCGGCGCCCTTGCCGATGAGCTTGATACCGTTGGTGAAGTTGGAGGCCACGACCTTGGGCAGGTCTTCGATGCCCGGCTCGTCCTGGGCCGGATCGGCCTTCTTGCCGCCGGTGAGCGCGCGGATGCCCTTGGAGACGGTGTTGATCAAGAGGCCCGGGATGGGCAGGATGGGGGCACCCACCGTCTGGATGACGCCCTTGGGCAGGTTGCCGAGCCCCACGGTGAGGGTGGCCCCGGCGCCGCCGCCGACGCCCGCGGCCGCCTTGGCACCGGCTCCCAGCGTGATGGCCCCGTCCTTGATTGCGATGACGCCGTCGAGGCCCGCGCCGACCCCGGCGAGAGCCTCGGCCGATCCGCTCGCGCCCACCTGGATGAGCCCGAGGATCGAGGCGAAGCCCTTGGCCTGGGCTTTGCTCCAGGCACCCGAGACGGCTTCGGCGGCCGCGCCGATCCCGAAGGAGGGCAGCCCGAACCGGTCGATTCCGAGGTGAAGGCCGCTCTTGGCTTTGGTCTTGGTTCCGGTGACGGCCTCGCCTTCGAGGGCGGCCCCCACGATCTTTTGCTCCTTGAGGGCGACTTCGCCGGCGACCTCGCCGCGGGCGCGGGCGTAGGCCTCGGCGCTCGCTTCGGCCTGGGCGTCGAAGGAGGTCGGCGTGGCGACCAGCGATGCGTTCCCCTGAGCGCGCGCCACCAGCTCGGCGTCCACGCTCACCATGCCGGTGGCCGTCGCGTTCGAGCCGAGTTGGGCCTGGCCGATTGCGGCCGCGCGGATGCGGGCGGCCGCTTCGGCGAGAAGGGTCCCCTGGGCTGCGACCAGCTTGGGGGCGATCAGGGCGAAGCCCTCGGCGGCGGCTCTGGCGGTGCCCTCGGCTTCGAGACCGGCCGCACCGCGCAGGGCGAGCGCGCCGATGGAGGTCTGGCCTGCCGCCTGGGCCCTGATGCTCGCCGTGGCAGCGGCTTCGGCCTGGGCGCGAAGCGCCGAGAGGGTGGGGCCGTCCACCATGGTCATGGTGGCCTGGCTGCGGGCTGCGGCGTCGAAACGATAGGAGTCGCCCTCGCGCTGCGTGCGGGCTTCGTGCTGGACGGTGTGGGTTTCGATGCGCGGCGCAGGAGGCGCGGTCGGGGCAGGGTTCGCCAGCGCGTGCAGCCGCCGCAGGCGCTCCGCATGGGCGGGGCCTCCGGTGAATGGCTGGTTGTTGGCTTGTAGCGCGCCCATGGGCTCTCCTCGTCACAGGGACTAGAAAGGTTATCGACGCTCGGGTTACAGGGATCGGTAAAGACCCGGCTAAACCTCATTAATGCCTGGCTTAATCCGGCCGTTTGCGCCTTGCCTCACCAGGGCCGATCCCCGATGATGCGGCCCGTGGCGAAGACCAGACCCAGGACAGGAGGGCGTGATGAAAAAGGAAACGTTTATCCACCGGATCCAGGAGCTTGCGGGGATCCAGGAGCGCAAGCGCGCCGAGGAGGCGACCGAGGCGGTCCTCGGCACCCTCTGCGGTCGTATCACGCGGGAGGAGGCCAAGGACCTCGCCTCCCAACTGCCCGATGGGATCGACTCCCTGTGCCAGGGCAATCTTCTCAAGGAGCTGGTCCGCCGGGTGGAGGGCCCCAAGCGGCTTGAGCGAGACGCCTTCGTCTCGGCGGTGGCCGACAAGATCCACCTCGAGGACAAGACGGAGGCCGCGCGGGTCACGACCGCGGTCTTCCGCACCCTCAAGGAGCAGATCTCTCAGGGCGAGGCCGAGGACGTGGCCTCTCAGTTGCCGCAGAAGCTCAAGGTCATGTGGCTCGAAAGCTAGCCACCGGCGTCGGTGCTATCATGGCGGGATGCAGTTCAAGCAGCCTCCCGCCTTCGAACCGACGGCCTTCGAGCCCCATCCTCTCTTCCGCCATCCGCACCTGCAGACGGTGATCGGAGAGGTCTTGCCCCGCCACTTCGCGAGCCGCCACGCCGCCTGGCTTGCCGCCGGTCGGGAGGAGCAGTTCGTCCTGGCGGACGGCGATAGGCTCCAGGCCGTGGTGCACCTGCACCCGGGTGATCCCGAGCGCTTGCGGCCGGTGGTGCTGCACCTGCACGGCCTGGAGGGCAGCGCTGAGGCCCGCTATCAGCGGGGGATGAGCGCCAAGGCCTTCGCCGCGGGCTTCCACTCGGTCCGCCTCAACTTCCGCAACTGCGGCGACACCGAGCACCTGGCCCGTGCCCTCTACAACGGCCGATCCACGGATGACGTGCTCGCCGTTCTGGGCGCCCTGCGCGGGCACTGGGGCTTCTCGACCCTCTACGCGACGGGGGTCTCGCTCGGGGCGAATCTCTTGCTGCGCTTGCTCGCCGATGCGGGCGAGCAACTGCCGGACGGCTTCGCCGGGGCGGTCGCTGTCTCGCCGCCGGTGGACATGGCCATGACGGGCGAGGCGCTGGGGCAGGGGCTCAATCGCGGCTACTCGGCCTATTTTCTCGGCCTGCTCAAGCGCAAGATGCACCGCAAGCACCGCCTCAGCCCCGGGGGCGAGACCCTTGCGCCGCTCATCGCGCAGTTGCGCGATGTGCGTACGCTGCGGGCTTTCGACGAGCTGGTGACGGCCCCCCTCTCGGGCTACGCGGACGCGGCGGCCTACTACGCACATGCGAGCTCGGGCGACGATCTGCACCGGATCCAGGCGCCGGCCTTGATCATCCACGCCCAGGACGACCCCTTCTTGCCCTACGGCATGTACGCGCCCCGAATGGAGGCGATCGCCGCCAACCCTTACCTCACGACCATTTTTCCGGCGCACGGGGGCCATGTGGGCTTCTTGATGCCCAAGGGCCGCCCTGTTCGTAAGCCCTGGATGGACGAGTGGTGGGCCGAGAACGAGGCGATCGCCTACCTCCAGGCCCTGCACGAGGCCCGCTGAGCACGAAGAAAGGGCGCCCCAGACGGGGCGCCCTTTCTCGATGGGATGAAGCCTTAGAACTTCGGAACGATCACGAAGCGGTTGGCCTTGAGGCTGAAGTTGAGGTAGTAGGTCGTGACGGCGCCATCGGGACGCACGGCGGTCATTTCCTTGGTCTGGGAGTTCCAGCGGACCACGTTGGACTGGTAGCCCTTGGCGAAGCTGGTGGTGTCGAAGTAGAACTTGAGGTCGCCGCGCTTGCCGGCGGCCAGGTCGGTGGCCTGCTGGAGGTACTGGGCGGCCGAGGTGACCTTGGGGTTGAACTCGTGGCCGTGCTTGAGGAAGTGGGTCTCGAGGTTCTGCTCGGCGGTCAGGTTGGCCGCGGGACGCGAGGCGAACTGGCCGTTGGGCGCCATGTTGCGGCTCTTCGAGATGATGTCGAGCTGCTCGTCGGTCAGCTTCACGCCGAGGGCGGAGACCGCCTTGATGAACTCGGCCTTGGTCGTGGGCTCGGCGGCGAGGGCCTTGCTCGTCTGCGTGTTGGACGAGGCGACGATGCCGGTGCCGGCAAGACCGCAGCCGCTCAGCGACAGGAGCAAAGTGGAGAGGGCGAGCGCGGAGAACAGCTGCTTCTTCATTGGGTACCTCGGTGAGGGGATGGGGGCCACTCTCCTTATCCCCGGTTTTGGATCCAACCTTGCTAATGTGATCTAATGTTTGTGTTAAGAAGTGGTAATGATGCTCATTCCAGCGGGATCATTTCTTCGATCCCGCGCCCGCTGACGTAGTAGAGGCGATCGCCTCCGGGAGAAAGGCACAGGCTGCCGACTTGGAGGCTGGCGTCGTAGCCGATGCTCACCGCGCCGAGGTTGTAGGCGCTCGTGTCGTCCAAGCGCCGCTTGAGGACGCTGCGCCCCGAGCGGAAGTACACCCAGGCCTGATCGGGCGAGAGGGTGTGGTCGTACTCGCTGTAGAACCAGAGCTTTTGAAGCTGCGCGCTTCCTGGATCGAGCAGGAAGAGGCCGTCGCCATCCGTCTGGCCGTAAGTGTAACTCAGGGTGCAGAACATGGGCTTGTGGAAGAGGATCCCGCGCGGGGTCCACTGGATCGGGCCGAAGCCGAAGCTCCACTGGGGATGGATGGGAAAGCGCGCAAGCGATGTCTCGCGACCCATGGCGTCCCGCTTGACGATTTCAAGCTGATTTTCACCCGTAAGGCCCAGATCCGGCGCTGTCCAAGCTTCCTGGACCTGGGCGAGGTAGGCGAGTGCCGTGCCGTCCGGTGAAAAGGCGGGTGCCAGCAGGGGAGTGGCGCTCGAGGTGGCGAGCTGAACCGGTCCGGCGGGATCGGACCCGGTGCCGAGCCAGAGCTCGTAGCGAGGCGGGATCGAGCCACTCGAAGCCACGGCGTAGGCGAGCCCCCCGGATCCCCAGTCGAAGGAGTCGAGGCGATCGCCTGGCGCGAGCCCGAAGTCGCGTACGATCCGAGCCCCGCTGCCGTCGAGGGTGATGCGCTTGAGGGCGCCGTCCTCGACGAAGGCCAGGCCGTTGCCGTCGGGGGTGAGGGTCAGGCTGGTCAAGGGCAGGCCTTCGCTCGGGTCGTAGAGGGTCCGGCTGGGATAGATCACCCGGTGGTTGGAGAGGGTGACGGTCGAGACATTCGCCGATGGGCTCGAGAGGCTCACGGCCTGCTGCTGGGGGAAGTAGCGCGGCTGCTCGAATTCGAGCGCGTAGCTCCCGTAGGGGATCCCCTCGAAGGCGTAGCGTCCCTTGGTGTCCGTGTGCACCTCGCGCGAAAGCGTCGCCGAGCGCAGGCGGACTTTGAGCCCCTCGTGTCGGATCAACCCTTCGAACCGGGCCGTCCCCGAGATGCTGCCCGTTGGCTCGGGCGCCGGGCTCGGGGAGAGGGGGCCGGCCGGCGCGCGGCAGCCCGCGATGATCGCGCTCGCGAGGAAAAGGGCCGTGAAAAGGGGAAGGGCCTGCGGCATGACGGGGTCTCCCGGAGGGGCGGCACGACTCCCGTACCCGAAACGGTCCACCGAGCGACCCCCCGCTTGTTTGCTATCGACGAGGCGATCCGGCAAAAACGGCCGTTGAGCACGCCGAGACGGCGTGATTCCATAGAGGCCTTGCGCTGTTCGACGTGGGAGAAGGAGGCAAGCCGATGGGCTTCAGGCCTCTGGGTGCGCTGCTCTGGGGCGTGGGGATCGCCGTGCTCCTCTACGGGATCGCCTTCTTCGGCCTGATGACGGGGCGCCTCGGGGTGGACCCGGCCTTCGGCTGCGGGGTCGTGGCCTTCCTCGTCGGGGTCGGGTCGCTGGCCGTCTTCCTCTGGGCCATGCTGCTCGATTGCCTTAGGCGACCCTTCGATGAGGGAGAGACCCGCCGCCTGCTCTATGCGGCCTTGATTGTGGGCTTGGTGCCCGTGGGGGCGCTGCTCTACTACTTCAGGGTCGTGCGCCCGGGAGCGCGGTCATGACCCGCCGCCAAGGCGTCGCCCTGGCCCTGACGGCCCTCTTGAGCTTCGGCCTGGGCGGCGTCTCGGGTTACGTGGTGGGCGATCTCTTGCGACCGCCGCCGCCGCCCGTGGTGCTCGCATCGCTTCCTCCCGCGCCGACGCCGACCCCCCACGCCGATGCGCAGACGATCCTCGTCATGGCGAGCGACGCCAAGGGGGACGACGGCCGCGACTCGCTCCACAGCAACACCGACTCCATGCTCTTGATCCACATGGATTCGACGGCCAAGCGCCTGAGCGTGCTTGCCATCCCCCGCGACACCCGCACGGCGATCGAGGGGCACGGCACCTTCAAGGTCAACGCCGCCAACGCCTACGGCGGGCCGGAGCTCGCCAAGCGCACCGTCTCGCGGCTGGTCGGGGTGCCGATCGATCGCTACCTGCTCTTGAGCCTGCGCGGGGTGCGCGCGGCGGTCGACGCCATCGGCGGGGTCGAGGTGACGGTGCCCAAGCGCATGTACTACCGTGATCGCGCCGGAGGTCTGACGATCGATCTGCAACCGGGTCGCCAGCGCCTCTCGGGCCGGCAGGCCGAGGCCTTCTTGCGCTTTCGCCACGACGATGAGGGCGACATCGGGCGCATCCATCGCCATCAGGCCTTCATGACCGAGCTCGCGAGCCAGGTCTTCGGCCCCCGGAGCTTCTTCCAGATCCCGGCGCTGTGGGTGGCCCTGCGCGGCCACGTCGAGACGGATCTCTCGACCGCCGAGGCCCTGCGCATCGCCCACACGGTGCGCGGCCTGGATCTGGCGAACGGCGTCGAGATGGTGGTGCTGCCCGGTCACGAGGATCGCAGCCGAGGCCCCTGGTACTGGGAGGCCGACCTGGCGGCGATCGAGCCCTTCTTGGCGCGCAACTTTCGCAAACCCGCCGTGAATCCGCCGCCCGCCTCCGAGGGCGGCTGATGTTCTAGGAGGTTTACGATTTCTTTCTCAGTTGATAACAAATCCTAAAACTCAAGGGCGAAAGATCGATCCATTGGGAGACGACAATCCCTCTCAGCTATCATCCATCACGCTGAGAAGGAGGCCGTTCTTCATGTTCAAGCGCCTGACCCTGACGCTCGCCGCTCTGACGCTCCTGGCCGGTTGCGGGATTGCACCCCAGGCAGGGGTGGGGACTTCCGCCGCGACGGGCGAGATGCAGGCGAACAGCCTTTTCGGCGGCTTCAAAGAGAAGAACTACGCCGCCTCGGCCACCATCGCGGAGCTGCGGAAGCTCGCCGACGACGACGTCCACAACAAGGCCAACGCGGGCAAGCGCTTCCAGGCGACGGGGGTCTTGAACGCTTCAATCGGCGACATGCAATTGGTGGACAAGAACGACGTCACCCTCTCGCTTTCCGGCGAGGGTGGCGATTACGCCTACATCCACCGGGAGCGCTTCATCTTGCGCAGCGGCGCCGATGCCTTCATCAAGAAGGTGGGCGCAGGCGAGCGGGTCACGGTCTACTTCACGGTGAAGACGGGCAATCTCAACACCCGCCTCCATGTCGATGCGATCAAGCGGGCGGACGGCAAGGTCGTCACCCTCTAAGCTCTGCTTCCTTAGCACGAACCAGCCCCCTCTCACCTTTCGGCGAGAGGGGGCTGGTTCGTGCACCGTGTCTTAGAGCACCACGTGGTTCTGCCAGGCGCGGTAGGGATCGGGGGCGCTGGCGGTAGCGAGCGGCTTCTCGCTCGGCGAGCGGCGGTAGAGCGCTTCGAACTGGCGCTGGCGATCGCGCAGCCGATGCAGCATGTAGTCGAAGTACTCCTGAAGCTGCGTGTACTCGGGATGGACCGAGATCTCGGTGAAGAAGTTGGTCTCCCGGCAGCGGGTCACCACCTCGCGCTTGTGCTCGTGCGCGAGCTCCAGCAAGAGCATCGCTTCGGCGCGGCTGTAGATGGAGAATTGATACGTCATGGCGTCGCCCCCCTTGCCCTGTTGGTGCAGAATCGGCCATGTATTAACTTTTGCTAAGTATAGCGTCCCCCCCATGACCGTCAACACTCGCTCCAAGCCCTATCGGCCGCCTCAAACGCCGACCGCGCCGGCCCCATCAATGGGGCCGGCGCGGTAGAAGGTGATAGGAAAGTGACTAGTCCAGGTAGAAGGAGGTGACGACCTTGTGCTTCTCCTGGGCGTACTTCACCGACTCCATGAGGGTGTGGCTGGAGTGGTAGAGGAAGCAGATGAGCTGCTGGCAGTTGTCGATGATCTCCTGGTTGCACATCTGCGAGGCCTGGGCCAGGGTCAGAAGGCGACGCTCGGAGTGCTCGCGCACGTTGGGCAGGGTGCTCAGGAGCTCCTGGCTCTCGGCGCTCTGCTGCGAGAGCGTCTGGGGCAGGATGACCGTGAGGTTGCCGGGATTGGCACGCTGCACGCCCTTGATGACGGCCGAGTTGGTGCCGGCGGCGCCCGAGGTCAGGACGTTGTTGCCGGTCAGCGCGAGCGCGTAGGCGAGCATCTCGATCAGCTGCTGGTGGGTCAGGGAGATGTGACGGGTGCCGAGGATCGCGATCTTCTTGGAGCCGGACGACTGAATCGTCTGGAGCTCGGCCATGAAGGCATCGACGGTCTGGGGAGAAGCGGTGGTAACGTCCATAGGATGCGGGGTCCCCCTCGAATGAGTGATGGTGGTCAGCGATCCCGGGCGGCCAGGTCAAAAGCTCGACTCCGGCGCATAGAGCCCATAAACTAAGGATAGAGCGTCTAACGAAACTGTTCCTTCTAGCCGCCAAAGGCGGCCAACCAGTGGCAATGCCTGGTTTTGTTAGATGCTCTTATCCCGAGAGAATAGCACGGTTGATTCTCTTCCGTCCAGCGGTAGCAAGGAGAACGCATGGCCACCCTCAATCCGGTTCAGCAAGCGGCTGTCGAGCACGTCCAGGGCCCGCTGCTGATCCTCGCGGGGGCCGGCTCCGGCAAGACCCGCGTCCTGACTCACCGCATCGCCCACCTCCTGCGCGCGGGCCACGCCCGCCCCTACGAGATCCTGGCCGTTACCTTCACCAACAAGGCCGCCAAGGAGCTCAAGGAGCGCTTGGATGTGCTCTTGCAAGCGGATGACATCAAGGCGTACGGCATGTGGGTAGGGACCTTCCACTCGATCTGCGCGCGGATCCTGCGCGAGGACATCGAGCTCTTGGGCGATCGCTACCGCCGGAACTTCGTGATCTACGACGACTCCGAGCAGCTGACGGTCATCAAGGACGGCCTTGCGCGCCTCGGCCTCGACGACAAGGCCTATCCGCCCCGCTCGGTGCTCTCGGCCATCTCGCGCGCTAAGAGTCACGGCCAGGACGTGGAGCGCTACCAAGCCGAGGCTCGCGGCCACACCGCCCAGGCCATCGGTAGCCTCTACGCCTACTACCAGCAAGAGCTGGTGCGCCAGAACGCCCTGGACTTCGACGACCTGCTCCTTTTGGCGGTCCGCCTCTTCAGGGCCGCTCCCGACGTGCTCGACAAGTATCGCAAGCGCTTCAAGCACGTCCTGGTCGACGAGTATCAGGACACCAACCAGACCCAGTACCAGCTGGTCTCGCTCTTGGCCTCAGGCCACCACAACCTGTGCGTGGTGGGCGACGTGGACCAGAGCATCTACTCGTTCCGCGCCGCGGACTTCCGGATCATCCTGCAGTTCCAGCAGGACTTCCCCGACGCCAAAGTCGTCACCCTGGTCGAGAACTACCGCTCGACCGGGCGCATCCTGCAGGCGGCCAACGCCGTCATCGAGAACAACGCCGAGCGCTATCCCAAGGAGCTTTGGACGAACAACCCCGAGGGCGAGAAGCTCGTGGTCTACGAGGCCGAGGACGAGCGGGGCGAGGCCAGCTGGGTGGTCGAGCAGATCCGTGGTCCCCTGCGGCAGGAAGGCTACGGCTCCGAGGCGATCGCCGTTCTCTATCGCACCAACGCCCAGTCCCGCGCCATCGAGGACGAGCTGATGCGCTGGGGGATCCCCTACCGCCTGATCGGGGGCACCCGCTTCTACGATCGTCGCGAGATCAAGGACGCCATGGCCTACCTGCGCCTGGCCTTCAACCCCTCGGACGACTCGGCCTTCTGCCGGATCGCGAACGTCCCGCGCCGGGGCCTGGGCGCCACCAGCCTGGGCAAGCTCGAAGAGGTCGCCCGCGAGCGCGGCATCTCCATGCTCGAGGCGGCGCTCGGCGAGGTGCCGACCCTAGGCCCCAAGCCGCGCAAGACCCTCGCCGATTTCGCCGCCTGGCTGATGGACTGGCACCGCAAGAGCGAGGACCTGAGCGTTCACGACACCCTCGCGCGCATGCTCGACGAGAGCGGCCTCTTGCCCGACTATCGCCGCGATACCAGCATCGAGGGCCGCGCCCGGGTCGAGAACCTGGAGGAATTGGTGACCGGTGCTCACCTCTTCTCGGAGGAGAGCGACGATCCTTCGCTGGGGGCTTTCCTGCTGACCACGGCGCTCGTTTCGGATGCGGACCAGGCCGCCGAGGGTGAGGCCGTCACCCTCATGACCCTGCACTCGGCCAAGGGGCTGGAGTTCCCGGTGGTCTTCCTGGTCGGGATGGAGGAGGGCCTTTTCCCGCACAAGCGCACCCTCGATCATCCCGACGAGATCGAGGAGGAGCGCCGGATCTGCTACGTGGGCATCACCCGTGCCGAGGAGCGTCTGTTCCTGAGCCACGCCGGGCGCCGCATGCTCTTCGGTCAGTCCCAGTTCGCCATCCCCTCGCGCTTCCTTTCCGAGCTCCCCGAGGACCTGGTCCGGACCATCACCCGGGTGGTGCCCGATGCCCCGCGCCGGGCCCGGATCCGGCAGGAGGAGCCGTGGCTCGACGAGGGCCTGGATGTTACATGGTCGGATGATTCGGGCATAGAAGAGGCGAGGGGCCGTTCATTGCGCCGAGCGCCCTCGAAGCCTCCCGCCGAGGTTTCTGCCCCCTTCGCCATGGGCGATCGCGTCGCGCACCCGGCCTTCGGGCACGGGGTCGTCGCCCGGATCATCGGATCGGGCGAACGGGTTTGCCTCGCGGTTTCCTTCCCCGGCCTGGGACAGAAGATTCTCGACCTGCGCTTTGCGCCGCTGGAGAGGCTGGACTAGCCAGGCGCTTCGTTTTCGTTTCTTGTAGCCGTGCCGCCTGACGGCGAGCGGCGCCGGAGGTGGATGTTGAATCAGAGACCAGGCACCTCGGATCTCCCGCAGGAGATTCAGCTGACCATCCCCATATTGCAAAATATGGAGGTCGCCGCCACCCAGACCGCCGAGGCCGTGGCCGGGTTCATGGAGTTCGATTCCGACCAGATCGACGAACTCAAGCACGCCCTCATCGAGGCTTGCATCAACGCCTTCGAGCACTCCAAGTCCCAGGAGAACAAGGTCTACATCCGCTTCGTGATGCGCCCCGACGACCTGATGGTGATCATCCAGGACTACGGGCAGGGCTTCGACCGCGAGTCGGTGCCTACGCCCGACATCAGCGCCAAGGTCGGCGGCAAGGACGACTACAAGCGGGGTTGGGGCCTCATGCTCATCGAAAGCATGATGGACTCCGTCGAGATCGCCTCCGGAGAGACCGGGACGATGATTACCATGATCAAGCTTCGGCAAAAGGGAGGTTCCCAGTGATCAACCAGTTCGCGGTCACCGTCCGCAAGGAAGGCGATTACGCCGTGCTCTACACGGACGGCTACATCAACAACCTCGGCGGCGAGAAGATCGGCGAGGCCGCCCTCGCGTTGCTGGGCGAGGGCGTCAAGCGCCTCGTCATCAACATGGAGAAGTCGACGGTCATCAACTCGATCGGCATCTCCATCCTGATCGAGGTGATCGAGAAGGTTCAGGAGATCAACGGGGGGCTCGCCTTCTGCGGCCTGACCAAGACCATCGCCAAGACCTTCACGATCATGGGCCTGGCTCAGTTCGCCACGCTCGCGGAGAGCGAGGAGCAGGCGATCGCCGCTCTGAGCTAAATTCCAAGCATGAGCCGCAGGCGCTAGGAGACCTTCCCCATGGAGCCCGACGTCGAAAACCCCAGCGAGCTGCTGGAGCGCCTCTTGATCTGCCTGTCGGGTCTGGGGGACATGGCCGCCGAGATCACGAGCAATTCGAACCTGAAGGGCTCCATGCGCACGGTGCTGCGCATGATCAAGGGCACCTTCGCCATCTCGAAGGCCGCCATCGTCCAGTGCCAACCCGAGACCCGCCGCCTCACCATGCTGGCGGCGATCGGCGTCGAAGAGCGCCTGGTGCTCAAGCTGAGCGATCGCGCCGAGCGCTTCTGGCTCTCCAACGACACCCCGCTCGACATGGAGGCCATGGAGCAGGAGCCCGCCCTTCGGCAGTTCCTCGCCCAGAACGAAGAGGTGCTCGCGCAACTGCCGACCACTCTCTGGATTCCTCTTGTCATGAAGGGGCAGTTCTACGGCCTGTTGGTCCTCTCGGACAAGCTGGGCGGGACGTCCTACTCGGCGACCGACCGGGATCTGCTGGGGGTCATGGCGCGCCAGATCGCGGTCGCCCTCCACAACCACTCTCTCAACTTCAAGCTGGATCTCAAGGTCGTCGAGCTGGAGCGCCTGCACGAGATCTCGAGCATCATCCACTCCAGCCTCAACCGCCAGACCATCGTCCGCGAGCTGGTCGGCAACGCGGTGTCGCTGCTCAACGCGCGGCGCGGCATCCTCATGAGCTACGACGAGCACGCCGAGCAGTTCGAGTTCGAGGCCGCCTTCGGCTTCACCTACTGGTCGGTCGGAGCCCGCTTCAAGGTCAGCGAGCTGTGGCTCGAGGACGTGCTCAGGTCGGGCGAGGGCCAGATCTGGCACGACCCGCTCATGATCCCGGCCGAACTCGACAGCTTCACCTGCCTCGCGGTGCCCATCAAGGTCCGGGACCGGGTGGTGGGCGTCCTCGCCGTCTTCGACAAGGAGGCGGGGATGGGCATCGGCTCGTTCACCGACAGCGATTGCCAGCTGCTCTCGGCGCTCGCGGTCCAGGCCGCGGCCAGTATCGAGAATGCGCGTCTCTACGAGCTCGCCACCGTCGACGGCCTCACCAAGCTCTACATCCGGCGGCACTTCGAGCAGCGCTTCGTCGAGGAGATGCGGCGCTCCCAGCGCTACGGCTCGCCGCTGTCCTTGATGATGATCGACATCGACTTCTTCAAGAAGTTCAACGACACCTACGGCCACGCCACCGGGGACGACGTCCTCAGGCTGGTGGCGGCCGTCATCCGCAAGTGTGTCCGCGAGGACCTGGACATCCCCGCGCGCTACGGCGGCGAGGAGATGATGGTCCTGATGCCCGAGACCGGCCCGGAAGGCGCCATGCTGCTCGCCGAGCGCATCCGCCATGCCATCGAGACGACGGATTTGCCCGGCCCCAACGGCGAGACCCTGCACGTGGCGGTCTCCATCGGGGTGGCGAGCTTCCCCGAGCACGCCAACACCGAGGAGGCCCTGATGGAGTTCGCCGACCAGGCCCTTTACGCCTCCAAGCGCGGCGGCCGCAACCGGGTCACCCTCTACTCCTCCGAGGCCGCTCCGCAAGAGATCTCTTAGGCCTTTTGCACTAGTAGCTCGCTTGGCCCCTCCCTAGCATGGCTCCGCCGGATGCCATCGCAGAGGAGGGGCTTCATGTCGCAACCAATCGCACAGACCCATGCGCAGCCGATCGCAGACCATCTGAGTACCGGGGCTCACCTCCAGAACGCGCAGTTCCCCATCGAGGGCATGCCTCTCGAAGGCGTCGCACCCCTCTTGGGGCCGGTCACGTGGGGGGCGGTGCTCGCCTCCCTCTTGGTGCTCGGCTACTCCATGCTGCTCGCGCGCAACGTGGTCATGCAGCCCGCGGGCAACGCGCGCATGCAGGAGATCTCGGGGGCCATCCAGGAGGGGGCCATGGCCTACCTCAACCGCCAGTACCGCACCATCGCGGTGGTCGGGGTGGTCCTCGCGATCCTCTTGGGGCTCGCCTTCAGGAGCCCGGTGCCTGCCATCGGCTTCGTCATCGGGGCGGTCTTCTCGGCGGCTGCCGGCTACGTGGGCATGAACATCTCGGTGCGCGCCAACGTCCGGACGGCCCAGGCCGCCGAGAAGGGCCTCGCCTCGGCCCTGTCGGTGGCCTTCAAGGGCGGGGCGGTGACGGGTATGGCGGTCGTGGGCCTGGGGCTCTTGGGGGTGGCGGGCATCTTCCTCGCCCTCTGGAACGGCCCCGGCGAGGTCGATACCTTCAACATGGCCATCGAGGGCCTGGCCTTCGGGGCCTCCTTGATCTCGCTGTTCGCGCGCCTGGGTGGCGGCATCTTTACCAAGGCCGCCGACGTGGGAGCGGACCTGGTGGGCAAGGTCGAGGCGGGGATCCCCGAGGACGACCCGCGCAACCCGGCCGTCATCGCTGACAACGTGGGCGACAACGTGGGCGACTGCGCGGGGATGGGGGCTGACCTCTTCGAGACCTACGTGGTCACCATGATCGCAGCCATCCTCTTGGGTCAGATGGCTTTCCCCGGCTCGTCGATCGGGGTGCTGATGCCCCTCGCGCTCGGCGGCGCCGCCATCGTGGCCTCGATCGTGGGGTCCTGGTTCGTCAAGCTCGGGGCCAACAACGCCATCATGGGCGCCCTCTACAAGGGGACGCTGGTCTCGACGGCCATCTCGGCGGTGCTGTTCTTCTTCATCAACCAGGCGATCACGGGGCAGGTGGCCTTCTTCCTCGCGTCGCTGGTGGGGCTCGCCGTCATGGTCCTCATCACGGTGATCACCGAGTACTACACCTCCACGGCGTATCGGCCGGTCAAGGAGATCGCGAAGGCCTCCCAGACGGGGGCCGCCACCAACATCATCTCCGGCCTCGCGGTGGGGATGGAGTCGACCCTCGCGCCCATCCTCGTCATCGCGGCCGGCATCGCCGCGGCCTTCTTCTCGACCTCCTGGGTCGCCGAGCTGATCGCTGCCTCCTTGCCGCCCGGCGTGGTGCCTCCCAGCCCGCTCATCGTGGGGACGTACGGGATCGCGATCGCAGCCGTCGCCATGCTCTCGAGCACCGGCATGGTGGTCGCCATCGACTCGTTCGGGCCCATCACCGACAACGCGGGCGGCATCGCCGAGATGAGCCACATGCCGCGCGAAATCCGCACCATCACCGATAGCCTGGATGCGGTGGGCAACACCACCAAGGCCGTTACCAAGGGCTACGCCATCGGTTCGGCGGGGCTTGCGGCCCTTGCGCTCTTCATCACCTTCACCCAGCGGGTGGACACGGCCTTTGCCGAGGAGGCCGCCCGGCTCGGTCGGAGCTTCGTGCCCATCGCCTACACCCTCCAGGATCCGCTCGTCATCATCGGCCTCTTCATCGGCGGGGTCTTGCCCTTCTTCGCCAGCTCCATGTTCATGAACGCGGTGGGCGAGGCGGCCCAGTCGGTCATCGTCGAGGTGCGCCGCCAGTTCCGCGAGATCCCGGGCATCATGGAGGGCGAGGCCAAGCCCGAGTACGGCAAGTGCGTTGACATCGTGACCCGCTCGGCCATCCGGCAGATGCTCTTGCCGGGTTTCCTCGCGGTGGCCGTGCCCCTGGTGGTCGGCTACGTGGCGGGCCCAAGAGCCCTGGGTGGGCTCTTGGCCGGGGCCATCCTCACGGGGCTCATGATGGCCCTCATGATGGCAACGGGCGGCGGAGCGTGGGATAATGCCAAGAAGTACATCGAGATGGGGGACTTCGGCGGCAAGGGCTCCGAGGCCCACAAGGCAGCGGTGGTCGGCGACACGGTGGGCGATCCCTTCAAGGACACCGCGGGTCCCGCCCTCAATCCGATGATCAAGATCGTCAACATCGTGGCGCTCTTGATGATCGGCCTGATGGTCCACCGCGCCTTCTAGCGCGATCGGTCTCTCTCCGCCCCCGGCGGGGCGGGGAGAGCCTGGCAAACCTGTTCCTTATCGTCTCTGGGAGAGAATCTTGCTCGAGTGGTTGCTCAGGCTCGTCGGCTACCTTAGCCTTTTCGCGGCCGTTTGCTATCTGGTCTACCTCTTCCTCCCCGTCGAGGAGGGAGGCCTGCGCAGTCGTATCGACGCCTGGGTCGAGGGCCTGTTTTCAGGCGACTTCAAACCCTTCGCCTCGTTCGCGGCTCCCCGCGCACGCATCGAGCAGCGCACGCCCGCCGAACAGGGGGCTGCCATGGCCCTCGTCGAGGGCTACGACGCGGACCACGCCGCCCGCATCGCCGCCACCGCCCGTCTCTTGGGTGAGGCGGCGGGCCTCGACGCTGAGGCCCTTGAGGCCCTGGTCGAGGCGGCCCACCTGCACGATGTGGGCGAGGAGGACTTCGCCGAGATCCTTTCGAAGCCTGGTCCCCTCTCGGTGGAGGAGCGCGATCGCCTGGGGGCTCACCCGCTCATCGGCGAGGCGATCGCCCGCACCCAGGCCCATCAGCCGGATGCGGCCTGGTGGGTGCGCTGGCACCACGAGCGCTTCGACGGCACGGGCTATCCGGACGGCCTGGTCGGCGACGAGATTCCCCTTCCGGCGCGCATCCTGGCGGTGGCGGACGCCTTCGAGGCCATCACCCACGCGCGCCCCTATCGACAGGCGCTCGATCCCCAGGATGCTTTGACGGAGCTGCGGAACCTCGCGGGCCTGCACTACGACCCTCACCTCATCGCGCTCTTCACCGATAAGGTCTTCCCGGCCCTGGTCGAGCCTCGCAAGGCCGAGGACCTTGGGGTCCACTAAGAGCGTTCAGCAAAGAGATTCGTCTAGCGCTTGCGGCTCAGTCCACGACGCTCACGCCGAGCAGGGCGGCGAAGTACTGGGACAGCTCGATGACCTGCCCCGCGTCGATCACCATCCCCTTGAGGTCGGCCGGTCGCACGTTGATCCCTTCCAGCCGGGCGCCCCGGAAGTCGGCACCGACGAGCTGAGCGCTGGTCAGGTTCGCACCGCTCAGGTCGGAGCCCTTGAAGCTCACACCCCGCAGGTCAGCCCCCTGGAAGTCGGCTTCGCGCAGGATGCAGCGCTCGAAGCTGACGCTGTTGAACAGGGCGAAGCGAAACTGGCTGAAGTCGAGCTTGCAATCCACGAAGCGCACGTCGCGGATCGTGGCTTCGTTGGCCTTGAGGCCGGTCATGCGGCCTTCGAGCACCTCGACCCGTTCGAGGGACGCATCCCCCAGATCCAGGTTGGAGAGGTCGCTGTGAGTGATGCGGACGTCCCGCAGCCGGGCGCGCTTCATGCGCGCGTCCGAGAGGCGCCCTTGCTCGATCAGCATGTACTCCAGCCGGAGGTCATCCCCCAGGCCCGCCGAGAAGTCCCAGTTCGAGAGGCACAGGTCGCTCAGTTGCGACCCCTTGCCGATCTCGAGTGGCAAAAGGGGCGCCTGCAGCGTCTCGGGAAGCTGCGGCGCCTGGATGAGGGTGGAAGCTGCTTTTTTGCGTAGATTGGCCATGGGTCGATTATAACAAGCCTGCCTGGGTGAGGGTGCTGTCCACGTTGGCGCGGAAGTGAGGCCGGACCTGTTCGTCGTAGAGCTTGCCCAGGAGCGACCCCACGGCGACGCCGCCGAGGATCCCGAGGGCGGTGCCGAGGAAGGGGATGGGGATGAGGGTGCCCACCACGGCGCCCACCACCGAGCCCAGGGTGCCCGAGACGGTGTAGGCGAAGCCGTCGGCCACGGTGTTGACCGCGAACTGCTTCTTGGTGATGTTGCCGTGCGTGAGGTCGCCGTAGTTCGAAAAGGCCGCGAGCGGGAACGAGAGCAGCGCCGAGAGACCCGCCGTCTTGAGCAGGCCGAAGGGCGAGAGGATCTGCTTGAGCATGCCGCCGAAGGTGGTCTGGTACGCGCCGCCGGCCTTGGCGCTGCTGATGGCGGCGGCCTGGCGCATCTGGGGGACGCGGACGGCTGCGGGGGCACCTGCCGCGAGGCCCAGGGACTGGGGTGCCGGGCGCGAGTTGGGTGGGTAAGAGACCACCGGACTATTCAGACTGACGGCCATGACGTACCTCCCGAGACGCGGATCGTTCCACGGGAGTTGTCGGGTGGGCGGCGCGTCCAGGCGGTAAACGCCTCGGCAAGGTTTCGTTAAATTTTGGCTACCAGCCCTTGAAGCCCCACCAGAACAGGCCCCACAGCTGCACCAGGGCACCGGCCAGGGTGACGGCCACGAGCAGAGGAGTGAGACGGCCCTTGGTGCCCGAGGCGATGAGCAGCATGCAGAAGGGCAGGAAGTCCACCGAGTAGCGCCGGCCGAACTGGGCGTAGCCCGACCAGTAGTAGAACAGGTACATGGCGAGGATGCCGAGGCAGGCGGTGAGCGCGAGCAGGTCGAGGCGCTTGCGGTAGTCGGCCTTGAAGGCGAAGACCAGGGCGGGCAGCGAGAGGAAGATGCTGAAGCCATCCATGCTGGGGTCGAACCATGGGAAGGTCGGCAGGCGCTGGGGCAGCTTCAGGAAGTAGCCGTGGAACTCCTGGACGAAGTAGTTGAGGTGGAAGATGCCCCAGCGCAAGAACTCGGGGGGTGTGGTGTCGTAGATGACGCGCTTGTAGGCGTTGTCGAAGGGGGTGCCGAAGCGCGCGGCGTTGTAGAAGGCGTTGAAGGCCAAGAGCGCGCCTAGGGCCGCCGAGAAGGTCAGGCCCTTGTGCCAGAACGACTTGCCGCCCGTTTGGCGATCGTCGCGCAGCATCATGCCCGCAAAGAAGGGCAAGGAGAGGAGCACCGGCTGGCGCGAGAGGACGGCGAGGCCGAAGCCAAGGCCCACCAGCCATCCGCGCTGCTTGCCGAGCGTTTCGTGGATGGCGAGCATCAGACCGAGGACGGCGACCACGTGCATCATGGCCCAGGTGTTGCCGCTCTGCCCGCTGTAGAACCAGAACAGGGACCCCGCCCCGAAGAGCGCCGTCAGCCAGTAGCGCGCCTGGCCGAAAATCCCGAGGCGCGGCAGGGTGTCGTGCCAGAGGGCGACGGCCACGGCCCCCAGGGCCGCCGAGAACAGGGCCTGGTGGAAGCCGAGCCCGAAGATGGCGACGAAGGGCAGCATCAAGAGGGCCGGGGCGATGCCGTAGGCCACGTAGGCGTGCCCGTTCACGTGGGTCATCTCGAAGTGCTGCGGCGGGTTGATCAGCGCGAAGCTGCCGTGCAGCATGGCGTTCGCCAGGTGGACGTGGGCGTTGTAGGGCGTCCAGCGCAGGGCGCCCGAGAGGGCGTAGAGCCCCCAGAACACGAGGAAGACCCCGAGCAGCTCGCCCCAGCGCTGGGACGGTTGGCTCGGAGTCTCGGAGAGCGTCGTGGTGGCCGCTTGCGGCGTCTGCTGCATGATGCCCCTCTAGAAGCTGTTGCCGAAGGGGTTGGGGATGCCACTCCCCCCTTCGTTCGGGTTGCGGTTGAAGGGGTTGGCGGGACGGCCCTCGTTGGGGTCGCCGAACGCCGGGGCGAAGGTATCGGCCGTGGGCTCGGGTTTCGGCGTGAGCGCGGGCTTGGGGGCGCCTTCCTGGATGACGATGTCCACCCGGCGGTTCATGGCCCGGTGCTCGGGGGTGTCGTTGGGGAAGAGCGGCTTGAACTCGCCGTACGAGACGATTTCAAAGCGCTTGGCGGGGACATTGCCTGATTCCGAGAGGAACAAGGCGACGTTGGACGCGCGGGTGGCGGCGATGACCCAGTTGGAGGTGGCCTTGCCGCCTGCGCCGCGGACGCTGTCGGTGTGCCCCTCGATCCGGATGGCATTGGACTCGGTGGCGATCGCCTGGGCGATCTTGAGCAGGGCCGCCTTGCCCTCGGCCTTGATCTCGGTCGAGCCCAGGTCGAAGAAGGAGGTGTCCGCCAGCGAGATGACGAGCCCCTTGGAGTTGAGGTCGATCTTGACCTGGCTCTTGCCCTCGAAGGGGGCGAGGGCCTTCTTGATGACCTTGCTCTCCTCGGCGAGCTCGACCTCCGGCGTCACGTCGACGTCGAGGGGATCGACCTGCTTCTCCTGCTTTTCCTTCTTGGTCAGCGAGGTGTTGAGGCTCTTGGCGAGGCGCTCGAAGTTCTTGGCCGAGATCTTGCTCGACAGGGCGTACATGACGATGAAGAAGATGAGCAGGACGGTCATGAGGTCGGCGTAGGTGACGAGCCAACGCTCGTTATGCCGCTCTTCTTCGTCCCCGTCGCGCTCGACGCGCCATTCGCGGGCCATCGGGCGTTACTCCTGGAGGGTGGCGGTTTCGAGCCGGCCGGTGCCGCCCTTCTTGCCGCCCTTGCCCTTGCTGTCCTGGATGAGCTTGCGCGTCTCAGGAGGCAGCGAGGCCTTGAGCCGTTCGCGGATGGTGCGAGGGCTCGCGCCGCCGTGCATGGCCAGCACGATCTCGATCATGATCCAGCGCAGGCGCAGCTCTTCTTCGCTGAGCTTCTTGAGCTTGGTGGCGAGGGGCAAGAAGAGCAGGTTGGCGCTGGCGACGCCGTAGAGGGTCGCGACCATGGCGTGGCCGATCTCGGGGCCGAGGGCCTCGGGGTTATCGAGGTTGCCCATGATGGCGACCATCGACATGACGGTGCCCATGATGCCGAGGGTCGGCGCGTAGCCGCCCAGGGTCTCGAACACGTTGATGTTGTTGCGGTGCCGGCCGCGGATGCCGATCATCTCCGCTTCCAAGAGGTCGGTGATCTCCTTGGAGTCGAAGCCCTCGGCGATGTACTGGAGGCCGCGCTTGAGGAAGGGGTCCTTGACGTTCTTGAGTTCGGCGTGGAGGGCGTTGACGCCGCCCGAGCGCAGCCGGTCCGAGACACGGATCAAGGTGGCGACGATGGAGGTCACCTCGAGCTTGGGGGAGCGGATCGCCTCGATGATCAGCCGGGGGATCCGGAGGACCTGCTTGGTCGGGAAGGAGAGGAGGGTCGCGGTGAAGGTCCCACCAATGACGACCACGGCGGCGTGGGAAGACCACAGGCCGCTGACGGAAGGGCCCTGCATCGCCAGCATGGCAAGCACGAACAGGGCCAGGACGACGACACCGAACGACACGTGAACCTCGCGATCGCCTTCAAAAGGCCCACTCCAGGCTTGGGGGCCTTTCTTTCATTTACCCGACGCTCTTGGCGACCAAACGGCGCCGACCTCAGCCTATTCCCCCGAAAGGGCCGCCGCAAGGGCCTTTGTCACACCTCTTGCCCTCGCTCGCTCGTCACCCCACAATAAAGGGTTGATCCAGGAGGGGTTCATGCGGCTTCTAATCTTTTTGCTCGTGGCGTGGTGTTGCCTTATTTCGCCGTCGTGGGCGGCGGCTGGCCACACGGCTTTGGTGGTGGTGCCCAACGAGGGGCTTTTTCCCGTGGGCGATCGCCGTTTGGCCGATGCGTTGCGCCAGGAGATTCGCGGGATCAGTCGCTTTCACCTGCTGGAGATGCCGGCGGGCCCATCGGGCGAGATGCTCGGCACCGAGCGTCGCGCCCTGGCGATCGGCCGCGAGGTCGGGGCGGACACGGTGGTACGCATCGGCTTTTTGCGCGACCCGCAGGCGCGTTACCTGCGCTACACCGACCTCCAGGGTTACTATGCCGCCTCCAGCGAGGTGGAGCTGACCCTGTTCGATCTGCCCGAGGGGCGCCTGCGACTTCGCAAGCTCTATCCCTTCTACGGCGAGAGCCCGAGCTCCAAGGAGATCGCCGAGAACCTCGCCTACGAGCGGCTGTTGCGGGACCTTTCGGCGGATCTGCGCAAAGCCTTCCGCCTGAGCGCGACCATCACCGGCCGCGAGGGGCGCAAGGCGACCCTGGACGCCGGGGAGGACGCGGGGATCCAGGTGGGGATGTTCTTTGCCGGCCTCGATGGCACGGGTAACCCCTTCGGCCGCCTGCGGATCACCAAGGTTTCGAGCGCCTCGGCAGAGGGCGAGTTGCTGAGCGGTTACGAGGACCTGACGCCCGGGGTGCGCGTCTACGAGCAGGCGTATGCGAGCTTCCCCGCAGCGGCAGGGATCTCGCACCACATGTTCTGGCAGGGTAGCTTCACGGGGGTGACGCTCGAGTACAACCGCTCGGGCTTCGGCTCGGGGGCGGGCCTCGAGGTCGGGACCCTCTCCCAGGACGGCGTGACCGGCTTTGCGATGCTCGCGCGTTGGGTGCCGCAGCGCGAGATCCGGCCGGAGCGGCTCTGGGCGTACGGGGAGCTCGGGGGCGGCGGGGCGCTCTTGAGCCAGCGGATTCCGGGCGGTACTTCCCACGCCAATGCCTTTTCGCTGCATGCGATCGCGGGAGCAGGGCTTGCCGGGCGACTCTTCTCGGGCCTCGGTGCTTCGTTGGGCCTCGTCTACTGGACCCCCTGGGCACCCGAGACCTGGAGCCACACGCCTGCGACGAGCGCGCCCCTCGACGTCTCGGACCAGGTGGTGTATCCCACCCTGGGCGGCCTCGGCCTGCGCGTGAGCTTGACCTGGGACTTCTAGGTCGTCGGAGACTGCCAGCGATGCGCCTGGAGGGTGCCGGTCATCGCGGGGGCCGACAGGAGGCTGGTCTGCGCCTGGAAGCGGCTGAGGTCGGCCAGGGGCTGCAGGCGCTTGACCATCTGGAGCTGGAAGTTGCCCCGCAGTGGGTCGTTGAGCTGGAAGGCGACCTGGGCGAGGTAGAAGCGGGCCACCGCGTTCCCCGGATCCAGCTGCACGGCCTTTTCGAGGGCGAAGGCGGCCTCGGGGAGCTTCGCCTCCTCGTAGGAGAGGATGCCGAGCCAGGCGTGCGGGTCGGAATGCTTGGCGCCGAGGGTCGACGCCTGGTAGAAGGACTGGCGCGCGAGCTCGCCTTCGCCTAGCTGGTAGTAGAGCTCGCCGAGCCCCAGTTGCAGGTCGTAGTCGCGCGGGCGGTAGCTCGCCGCGTGCTGGAGGTGCCGCTCGGCCTCGCCGTAGCGCTCGGTATCGAGCAAGAGGCGCCCCAGTTTGGCATGGGCGTCCAGGTGATCGGGCTCGGCGGTCAGCACCCGCTTGAAGAGGCGGATCGCATCTTCCTTCTTGCCCTGGCGCGCGAGTTGCTGGGCCTGCTGGAAGCGCTCCGCCACCTTCTGCCTGGCGGCACCGGGGCCGAGCAGCTGGACGAGGATCTTCTCCCAGAGGTCTTCCACGGCTTCGCCGAGACGCTGCTCCCCTTCGGGGTCCTTGCGGCTGGCTTCTACTTTTTTGGCTTCGCGCTCGGCGATGCGTTTGAGCGATTCGCGAAGCTTGGAGAGCTGCTGGTACTGGGGGTGCTTCTGGAGGCCCCGGGATTCGAGCTCCTTGAGGAAGGTCTCGAGCTCATGGCCGGTTTCCTCGACCAGTTGCGCGTCGGGATCGACCCGCATCTTGTCGCGGGCCTTGCGCCAGTTCTCCGAGAGCTTGAGCTGGTCGGGATCGAGCGGCTGCCCCTCGCCGGGTCGGGACGGATCGAGGGGGCGGGTGAGGTTGGTCTTGGACCAAGGAAGGGTGCCCTTGACGCCGCGGGTGAGGCGGGCCATGTCGGGGCGCATCTGGGGTTCGGGCGCAACGGGGCGCTCCGGCGCAGGCGGCGGGGCCTTGACCGGGGTGTTGTTGACGTGCGTGACTTCAACGTTGAACCTGGGATCGACACGCATTGGCGTTCCCCCCCGTACCGCTGGCCATGCGGGTACCGGGAGATATACCCCCTTCAAGCAAGCATCAAACGAGGCCGTGGAGCCATTGAAACCCGCTTGATTAGTGTGCGTCGGTTAGCCCCGTCACCGTCAGGCCCTTGCGGCAGAAGCGAGCATCGAGTAGAATCAAGTCCTTCGGCCAAGTGGCGGAATGGCAGACGCAGTCGACTCAAAATCGACCGCCGAAAGGCGTGTGGGTTCGACTCCCACCTTGGCCACTATGAAGTGGAGACGGGCTTCTCGATGATCATCATCGAGAAGCCCGTCTCTCTGTTTTTGCTCGGTGATGCCTTTTTTGGTAATTAAATATAAATATTTTTATTGGCGTAATGTATTCATTATTGGGTATGGAGCGTTCGTGAGCTTGACCTGATGTGCCTATCAGGCTTTTGGCCTTTCTCAAGTGTGGCAGGCAGGGCGAATCAGGCGAACGACGGGCGCGAGATGAGGGATGAATGAAACTGGCAGGCGTTGATGGATGCTCAACCGGATGGGTCGTTGCCTCCTGGCACGATAACGGCCATACCGCCGGTGTGACCATCCACCTGGTCAAGACTTTCAAGGAAGTTGTTGACGCCGGATACCGCGTCATCGCGGTGGATATTCCCGTCGGCATGCCAGATAAGGGCGTAAGAGACTGTGACCCGCAGGCTCGCAAGCTACTGGGGCCTCGCCGTAGCAGTGTCTTCCCTGCGCCAATCCGCCCCGTGCTCACAGCGAAGGATTATAGCCAGGCCTGCGACATTGGTCGCCAAGCCGACGGTCGTAGCCTCTCTCAGCAGGCCTGGGCGATTACCAAGAAGGTCGCCGAGGTGGATCGGATGGTGACCCCTGATTTGCAGGGCTCGATCATCGAGATCCATCCTGAACTGTGTTTTTGGGCCTTGAATGGGGGACGCCCGCTGGAGTACCCGAAGAAGGATTATCAGGGCATGGAGGCCCGTCGCATGCTTCTGAAGGAGCATCTGCTGGATCCGGTGGTCTTTTACGACCTGCGGTTGCCTGGCGCGGGGCGTGACGATATCCACGATGCCCTGGCAGCCCTGTGGACGGCGAGGCGATATGCTCAGGGCGAGTCCGTGCGGATTCCTGAGCACGAGCAGCGTGATGCCAAAGGCCTGCGGATGGAGATGTGGTACTGACGGCGGCATCAGGACGAGCGGCCAAGGTGCTTGATTCCGAATAGGAACCGGGCCTTGATCCTCACGTAACGTGAGGTTATATGGTTCTGCTCATGGAACCACAACTACCCCCTACAAGCCCTGGAACGCGCTGGCGGGTCGGCGACCTCGCCAAGATGACCGGCCTCACGGTTCGCACGCTCCATCACTACGAGGCGATCGGGCTGCTTGCCGCAGCTACCCGAGGCGAGGGTGGGCACCGTCTGTACGACGAAGCCTCCGTGCAACGCCTTTACCGGATTCGCGTGCTCCGCAGTCTCGGCATCGCTCTGGCCGAGATTCGGCGCTTCATTGACGACGATGCATCGCTTGCATCGGTCATGCAGCAGCACCTTGCGCGGGTCGAGCAAGAGGTCGAGGACCTCACGAGGCTGCGCGATCGCCTGCGACGCATCTGCCACCAACCCGGTTCGCACGTCGAGACCGCCGAGCTGCTTCGCACGATCGATGCGATGTCGCGCCTGGAGCGTCATGTGGGCGCTCGCCAACAGCATGCCGCAGAGCGACCGCCGCGCGGCGTCGAGCGGGAGTGGCGGATGCTGGCGGACGAGCTGCGCGCCTGCATGGCCGTCGGTGATGATCCATCGACCGGGCGTGCCCGCGATGTCGCGTTACGTGCTCGCGAACGCATCCTGGAGTTCGCGGGACACGATGCCGCGATCCTCGAGGCGCTCAAGCATCTGCGAACGGCCGCTCCGCCCACCGACCTCGCCGGCTGGGACCCGGCGCTCATGGCTTACCTGGACCGCGCGCTTCAGGCACTCGACTCAGAGGAGAACGAACTTGCTGAATGAACAGATCGCCACGAACGTGGGGCCGTCGCAGCTCGACATCGCCTACGAACGGCGCGGTCGCGCCACCGACCCGGTGGTACTCCTCGTGATGGGCGTGGCAGCACAGCTCGTCAATTGGCCCGAAGGCTTCCTCGACGTCCTCGTGAGCCGTAGGCTGCAGGTGATTCGCTTCGACAATCGCGACTCGGGGCACTCGACGCACCTCGTCGACGCGCCATCCCCGAATCTCCCCGCAGCGCTCGCAGGCGACTTATCATCGGCCTCCTACACGCTGTCCGACATGGCGGCCGATAGCGTCGGCCTTCTCGATGCTCTCGGCCTTTCCGCCGCTCATGTGGTGGGAGCGTCGATGGGTGGTGCGATCGCGCAGACGATGGCCATCGAGCATCCCGATCGCGTGCGCTCGTTGACTTCGATGATGTCCACGACGGGCGACCCATCCGTCGGACAAATCCGCCGAGAGACGATGGCGGCCGTGTTCGGCGGTCCCCCCGCAACCACCCGGCAAGAGGTCATTGACCGGGCGGTTCGTGCTTTTGGGATCATCGGCTCTCCTGCCTACCCAAGCGATCCGGTCGCCATCGCCGCACAAGCGGGAATCGCTTACGACCGTGACCACGACGAGATTGCCGTCGCCCGCCAGGCCGTGGCATCGGTTGCCTCGGGCGATCGCACTCAGCTCCTCAAGTCTCTCGATGTTCCAACGCTCATCATCCATGGCACTGCCGATACCGTGTGCGATGCTAGCGGGGGGCGTGCAACTGCTGAGGCGATCCCCGGTGCAGACCTCGTTCTGATCGAAGGGATGGGGCATAACATTCCGCCTGGCCTGTGGGATTGCCTTGCCGACCACATCGCGCGAATTGTTGAGCGCGGCGAAGCGCTTGGAAAAGAGCCTGAATCGCACACAGCGGGATGAGCACTTACCTCTTCCTGACACAGCAAGACCTCCACGCGCTAGTGGAGGTCTTGCTCAAGGATTTCTAGCTCGCTACCAGGGGGCAGATCTGATAACGGTGGGCTTAGTTGAGGGGTGGTTCGGGCGGAACGTCCGGCCCCTTGTGTGGCTTGTCGGTCATGGCCCACCAGAGGCCGACCACGGACACGGCAGCACCCGCCAGCACGCCCACGGCCACGCCGGGCGGACCGGCGACGAAGCCGCCAATGACGGCGCCTGCGACCACGGGACTCGCCATCAAGCTGATCTTGGCGACGGGGCCCCACTCCCTGGATTTGCGCGCAGGATCCTTCTCCGGGGTGTTGCTGAGCTTCAGCGTATCGCTGGCCATGACGGCCTTCGGGGCGCTGGTCGCTGTGGCGCGAGCGCTGGGGGCGGGCGCAGCCGCGCGACGGGTGGCGGAGAGGCTGGAGATCATGGGGTCACCTCGTGCTCACATCTCGGCATCAGGGATCTTTCCCTAGCTGTCGGGGATCTTGGCGAAAAATTTCTTGTGGCCGGGTGAAGTTCTGGTTAATGAGTGCTGAGGGAGCCCATCCAAGCAGAAGGGGCCCTGCCGCTCGCGGCAGGGCCCCTGAAATTTACGACTGCTAACCGTACCCAGACCAGTAACGCATGGTGACCCCCTTTCGGCTCAGCCGAGAGCGACTCCCAAGGGATGGGCGACGGACAAACGACTGTGGTCTCGATCCTTGTTGCTTTATTACTCTTCGCCCGTCTGTTCGGGCCCACAAGGTCTACCACAGGGCGTTTGTTTTCGCGGACTGCGCCGGACACGCCACTCTACAGGCTCGTTTTGTGCCGCGGTGCGTTCGCTGTCTATACTTTCAAGATAACACTCGCTTGTTAAGCAGCAAGCAAGAGCGTTGTAGCTCTTCGTAAAATCTTCGTTTGGGATTGATTGGGCCGTGCGGAGCTAGCCGGCAAGCAGGCGCAAGGCGGATCACGTCGACGGTGTCAGGGCGATCGCTTCCGGTTTCGGCGGGGTGTGGCAAGATACCCGCATCAACCACACACCACCTCTCTGAGAGCGCCTCACGAAACTGTTCCTTCAAGCCGCCCACGGCGGCCAAACCAGACACATGCCTGGTTTTGTGAGGTGCTCTGACCCTCGGCCCGCCGTGCACACCGGCGGGTCGAATCCTTTCAAGGGGCGATTGGCGCGATGACGTGTTCGACCAGCAGGTGCAAGTGCTCGTCAGAAGCGTGCGGTTCAAGCGCCGCTTCAAAGCGGCTGTACGTGGGGGGATCGTTGGCCTGGAGCCATGCGAAACTTTCCTTGGGGCCGCGATACCACTGCCGGCGCAGGTAGAAGTAGTCTTCCAGCAGTTGTACGAGTAGCCAGTGGCGCCGGTAATGCGCCTCGAGGTCCTGGCGCTGGATACGAGCGAGCATCTTGCGTGCCCATGTGATGCGCGTCTGGACTTCTGTAGGATCAGGGGCTGCCGGGCCTGCTGAGAACAAGGCATCGACGCGCATGAGAAGCTGGCGCCCCCAAGCCTCTTGTTCAATGAGGACGCGTCCGCCGTGCAGGCGTAGCATGCCCTCGTCCAGTACATCGAAGGCTGCCTCGGGGTAGATGAAGGCGTCCAAGTAGCTATCTTGCCAAGGCCGTGCATCGCGGTAGGCCTCGCCGTCCTTGCGGATCCCAAGGACGTCGTAGTCACTATGCGCCGAGTGGTCGCCGCGCGCCCGCGAGCCGTACAGGATGACGGTGTGGCAGGCGTGGCGATCGCGCAGCTCATCGATCAAGAGGTTCAGCATCGCATCCATCGCTTGGATCATAGCGCGATTCGGGCCATCGGAGCGAACGAGCGAGCGAATGGCGGATCACACCCCGGATGAGGGGGCGATCGCTTCTAGTTTCGGTGGTGTGTGGCAAGATAAGCACATCAACCACACCACCTCTCTGAGCCCCTCGGCCCGCCGACCGCACACCGGCGGGCCGAGGTCGTTCTGGCGTGCTGTCGATCATATGACATGGTTTTGCTAAGATGTTAATGAAGCGAGCTTTACGTTTTGGAAGGATATCGGGCATGCCGCGCGCGCGAATCAAGGGCTTCTCGTTGGCGATGCTGCTCGCCGCTCTTACCGTGCTGGCGGGCTGCTCGGGCCTAGGGAATCCCGTTCCCGCAGGCGAGGAGGGCGGTTGCAATCCTCAGGTGGCCACGGCCTATCGCGTGCTTTCGGGCATCCAAACCGGCATCCTCGAAATTCGCGTGCAGGACGCCAGCGGCAGCCCGCAGGCCAGTGTGAGCGTCACGGCGTACCGGTTGGTGTATACGGGGGCCAAGTGTCCGTCGATGATCAGCGGGGTGACGGATGCGCAGGGCCTGCTGCGCTTCGAGCGCATGAAGACCGGTCCTTATCAGGTGAGTCTGGAGGCCGCGGCAGCGACGGCCAGCACGGAGGTCGAGGCGGACAAGACGGCGACGGTGACGCTCGTCGATTGAGACTGGAAGGAGGGGCGATGGAGACCTACATGAGCCGCAGGGGGGAAGCTTTCGACCTGGGTGCGTTGACGGAAACGGAGCAGGCCTTTCTGGAGCAGGCCCGCCATCTCATTGCGCAGGGGGTCGCCTGGGAGACGTTCCAGCGCTTCTATCTCGACAAGCGATCGCCCATCTGGTTCGTCGGGGGCGAGCCCCAGGCCGGACGCCTCGAGAATACCAGGGTGATGCGCTCTCGCCTCTATCGCATCCTGCAGGACATGGCAGGGAATCTGGGCCTCGAGCAGGGTTACCTGAGAGAAAGAGGCCCGAGCGGCCTCTCCCTGGATGCTTGCCTGGAGGAGATTCGCCTCGGGTGCTAGCCTTGTTTCAGGCCGGCAAGCAGGCGCATGGCGGATCACACCCCGGATGAGGGGGCGATCGCTTCCGGTTTCGGTGGGGTGTGGCAAGATAATCCCATCAACCACACACCACCTCTCTGAGATGACCTCGGCCCGCCGACCGCACACCGGCGGGCCGAGGTCTTTTGACGCCTAGCGCTCGAAGTTCAGGTTCACCGGCTGCCGGCGATAGCTGGTCGCGTTCGCAGGCTTGGTCGGGGGGACGTTGCCCGCCAGCTCGAACTTGAAGTCATCCACCCAGGTCTCGCCCGTCTTGCTCAGGAGCAGACCGAAGGCGATGGCCTCGCTCTCTTGCGGGACGTCCAAGACGATCTCGTACTTCTTCCAGTCGGACGTGCCCTTGATGGGGCGCTCTTGCATGTTGTCGAAGCTCAGGACCGCCTGCTCAGGCCCGTCGACCCGCATCCACAGCCCCGCCCAGTCCTTCACGTCCTTGCTCTTCACGAAGGCCGACATCCGGACGCGCTTGCCGCGGTACTCCCGGGCGCTGAAGGTCTGCATGAGCGTTCCAAAGCTCTCGTTGTCCCGGATGGCCGTGACGGACTTGAGGTAGGCACTCGCTCCCTTGCCGTGCCGCACGCTTTGATCGAGGCCGACGGCGTACGCCTCGGGCTTGCTGCCTGCCTTGTACCAGCCCTCGGGGGCCGTCTGCGCCGTGGCGGGCTGGTGGGGTACCAGGGTCACGGCGGCCATGGCCGTGGCGGCCACGATGGCGAGGGTCGCGATGCGCTTCACTGGACCGAACATGCTGAAGTTCCTTTCTGGTGGGTGCTGCGAGGGGGGCGTTACGACTGTTGTGACTGTAACGCGGGGCTCGCTTCCCAGTCGGTCAACTTTGGTCCCGACTTCGTCATGATTTGATCACATCGCTCGCCCCTCAGCGGTCCAGGCGATAGCCGACCCCGTGGACGGTCTTGAGGAAGCGGGGCTCGGCCGGGTCCGCCTCGATGGTCTGGCGCAGCTTCACCACGAGGTTGTTGACCGTCCGCTGGTTGATGAACTGGTCCTGGCCCCAGACCTCGTCCATGAGGGTATCGCGCGAGACGACCGTGCCCTCGTGACGCGCCAGGACCCGCAGGATGTCGAACGCCTTGGCGGGCAGCTCCACCGCCTTCTCGGGGTGGTGAACGGTATAGCGTTTGATGTCGAACACCACCGGGCCGAAGGTGAGCGTCTCATCAGCCGGCGCTTCGCGCGTGGCCGCCGGGGGCTCTGCGCGGCGCAGGACGGCGCCGATCCGACCCAGCAACTCGAGCAAGCTGAAGGGTTTGGTCACGTAGTCATCCACCCCGAGCTCGAAGCCGAGGACCTTGTCCATCTCGGTGTTCTTCGCCGTCAGCAGGATCACGGGCGTGCGCCTTCCCGCCTGGCGCAGCGCCTTCAGCACTTCGAAGCCGCTCAGCTCCGGCAGCATGACGTCCAGGAGGATCAGGTGGTAGGGGCGCGTCAGCGCCATCTCGAGGGCTTCGTCCCCGCGGCCGCTCGACTCGACCTCGTAGCCGCGCAGGCTCAGCACGTCGAGCAGCCCCTTGAGCAGGGACGGTTCGTCCTCGACCACCAGCAGCCGTTCACCCATCCTTCGTCTCCTTCTCTTGCGCGAAACTGAGCCGGAAAAGGCTCCCGCCGCCTTCGTTCCCGAGGACCTCCACTTGGCCGCCTTGCCCCTCGGTGAAGGCCTTCACGAGGGCGAGGCCGAGGCCCGTGCCCGGGTGGCTGCGGCGTTCTTCTTGCTCCAGGCGGGTGTAGGGCTCGAAGATCGCCTTTCGCTTGCTCGCTGGGATTCCCGGGCCGCGATCGGCGATTTCGACCAGGAGGCGGCCATTCGTTTGGCGGGTGGTGACCTTCACCTGCGTCGGATCGCCGCCGTACTTGAGGGCGTTGTGGACCACGTTCGAGACGGCGCGGACCGTCACCTCCGGGTCCACCCAGGCCGGCGGCAGCGCGGGAGCGAGCGCCAGGGCGACGACGGGCGGCGCGGAGCGATCGTACGAGAGGGCGGCTTCGTGGGTGGCCTGGCGGACCAGCTCGTTGAGGTCGGTGGCGACGGGGACGTAGGTCCGGACGCCACGCTCGATCTTGCCGAGGTCCAGCAGGTCGTCGATGAGCCGGTGAAGGCGGGCGGCTTCCTTCCCGATGATCCGGTGATACTCAGCGATCTTGGCTTCGTCCGCGACGAGGCCGTGCTCGAGGATCTCGGCGTACATGCCGATGGCGGCCACCGGCGTCTTGAGCTCGTGAGAGACCATGGCCGTGAAGTTGCTCCGCAACTCCGCAAGCTCCAGCTCGCGCCGGATGGCACGGCTCGCGAGGCGCAAGGCGATCGCAAAGCCGCCGAAGACGGCGAAGCCACCTGCCAGGATGGCGGCGTAGCGCAGGAACACGCCTCGCAGGAGGCTGCCGTTGTCCACGGTGATGAGCAGGGGGGCGATCGGCTTTCTCGCGTTCGTCGAGAAGGTATCGACCCTGAAGCGCCAGGACTGGGCGGCGAGGAGGGTGTGCCAGGCGGCCCCGTACCCGAGACGGTAGGAGGCCTTGTCCGCGAGCAGGGGAGGCCGAGCATCGGGGTGGTCCTGGTGCTGGTACGTGGTGCCAGGAGGCAAGCGGAGCGCCTTGATGCGGGTTTCGAGCCAAGGGCCGAATATGTAGGCGAAATCCAGCTCGGTGACGAGGCATTCTTGTCGCGCGTTGCGGCTCACGGAGAGGCGGTAATCCGCAGGCTCGCCCTCCAGGGGGGCGAAGCTCTCTGCATAACCGATCGGGGCTGGGCCGAGGGTGGTGATCAGGCCACTGGCGGAAGGCGGAACGCGCAAGGCCTTGGTGGCAAGCCAGGCGGGCGGTTGCGGCGAGCCATCGAGGGGGCGGCCTTGCGCATCCAGCAGGTAAAGCCTGAAGGTGGGCGAGATGGCGGTGCGGGCCTCTTCGAAGGTTTTTGCGGACAAGCTTTCCGTCTTGAAGCGCCTGACCAGCGATAGCATGACGGCCCGCTCCTTGTCCTGGAGCGCGTCAAACGAGGCGGATAGCTGTTGGAGCTTGGGGACTAGCGCCGCTTCTTTTGCCCCGAGCTGGAAGAGGCAATCGCTCGCCAGGGCCATCGACCAAATGAAGGTCACGAGGACAAGACCGATGGCCCACCAGGCCCAGAGGAGGCGGACGCGATGCTTCAAGGGAAGGTGGGGGAGTCGCGGCAGCACGTTCATCCTCTCGGCAAGCAAGCTACCCCTTATATACCAAGCGTCTCGATCAGAGAAAAGGCCCGAAGGCGAAGCTGCCAAGCGAGCGAGAGCTTTCTCACGCGCCGGAAGTCAGGGCGATCGCTTCTGGACTCGGTGGAGTGTGGCAAGATAAGTCCATCAACCACACACCACCTCTCTGAGCCCCCCTCGGCCCGCCGACCGCACACCGGCGGGCCGAGGTCGTTCTGGCGGAGCAGGGGCTCTGGACAAAACAGCAGGCAAGGCTTTAATCTCCATGTCGAACATATGTTCAATTATTCGAGGCTTCGACATGCACGACATCGTCCACCTGCAGACCCACTCCGTTTACTCCTTTCGCCAGAGCACCCTCGCCATCCCGGACCTGGTCTCCGAGGCGGTGGCGCGGGGGCACAAGGCGATCGCCCTGACCGACATGGACGGCCTCTACGGCTTCGTGCCCTTCGTCCAGGCGGCGCGCAAGGCGGGGATACGCCCGATCATCGGCGCGGAGCTCTCCTTGAAGCTCGGCGATGCGATGGCCAAGGTGCCCCAGCGCGCGACGCTCTTGGTTCGCGACGAGACGGGCTTCAAGAACCTGTCGCGCCTCGTATCCCGCTTTCAATTGGGGGGGCGAAAGGGCCTCTCGCCCGAGGAGCTCGCAGACCATGCGGCGGGGCTGATCCTGTTGACCGGTGGTGAGCGGGGCGCTTTGCCGCGCCTCGTCTCGGAAGGGCGCATCCAGGCAGCTGAGGCGCTGCTACGAGACTGGCGAGAGGCCTTCGGCGCCGCGCATTGCTTCGTGCAACTCGGGCCGTGGTGGCCGTCGCAGCCCTTGCTTCGACTTGCCGAAGCGTGCGAGGTGAAGGTGGTGGCCGCCCATGAAGCCGCTTACTTACGCCCTGAGGACCTGCGTACTTGGCACTTGCTGCGAGCAGGGCATGGCCTGGCGCCTGTGGCGTCCGGACCGCGTCATCTGGCAAGCGATGCGGAGCTGCGGCAGGCCTGGCAAGCCCTGCCCGAGGCGCTGGCCAACACCTGGGCGATCGCTGAGCGCTGCACTTATACGCCGGTCTTCGGGGCCTATCGCTTGCCCGAATTCCCGGGACGTGCCGCTGACGAGACGAGCGAAGCCATGCTCCGTCGCCGCTGCGCAGCGGGCCTCGAACACCGCTACGCGGCTTCCTCCCGCGGGGCTGAGGCGCGGCGACGGATGGAAGAGGAACTCGCCGTCATTGTGGCGATGGGGTTCGCGGATTACTTCCTCGTGGCCTGGGACTTGGTGCGGTTCGCCCAGACGGCGGGGATTCCTCACATTCCGCGGGGCAGCGCCGCTGGGAGCCTCGTCCTCTACCTCCTGGGGGTGACGCAGATCTGCCCCCTGGAGCACCATCTGTGCTTCGAGCGTTTTTTGAATCCCGAGCGTAAGAGCCTGCCCGATATCGACATGGACTTCGACTGGCGGCGTCGTGACGAGGTGGTGGATTACTGCTTCAAGACTTACGGTGAGGCGCATGTGGCCCGCATCGCCACCCACCAGCACCACGGCGCGCGTGGGGCCGTTCGCCTCGCGGGGGCTGCCCTCGGCCTTGAGCCTGCCTTGGTCGATGACGTGGCGCAGCGCATGCCACGCTGGGCCGGTGCGGGCGACATCGCTTCGGCGGTCGCCAAGGCGCCCGAATGCCAGGGCTTGCCGATCGAGCAAGCGCCTTACAAGGAGCTCTTCGAAACGGCGCAGGCCTTCGAGGGCATCCCCGACCACCTGGGCTTGCATGCATGCGGTGTCGTGATCAGCAGCGGGCCGCTGAGCGACGTGGTCCCACTTGAAGCCTCCGCCAAGGGCCCCATCGTGACCCAGTTCGAGATGGAGGGGGTCGAGGCGGTGGGCCTGCTCAAGATGGATCTTTTGGGCAATCGTAACCTCGCCATCCTCGACGAGGCGGTAGCCCTGGTCAACAGGCGTCATGGCCTCTCCCTTGCGGTTGATGAATTGCCTCTGGACGACCCCGAGGCCTTTCGCTTGCTGGGCGAGGGGCGCGCTTTCGGGATCTATCAGATGGAGAGCAGTGGGGTCCAGGGGCTTTTGCGCCAGTTCCGGCCGACGGACCTCGAGGACGTCACGGCCATCACCAGCTTGTATCGACCGGGCCCCCTTCAGGGCGGCATCACTACTCACTACGTCGAGCGGCGCCACGGCCGCGAGGCGGTCGTCTATCCGGATCCTTGCCTGGCCGAGCTCCTTACGCATACTTACGGCTGCATCTTGTATCAGGAGCAGTGCCTCCAAGTGAGTCACCTCTTCGCCGGCCTGAGCCTGGGGCAGTGCGAGAACCTGAGGCGAGGGCTCGCCAAGCGCAAGCGTTCCGAGATTACGGGTTTGGAGCAGGCTTTCTTCGAGGGCGCGCGGCGCCTCGGGCGAGAAGAAGCCCATGTGCAAGAGGTTTGGAAGTTACTCAGCAACTTCGGAGGCTATGGCTTCGTGAAGGCGCACGCGGCTTCGTGCGCGGCACTCGCCATCCGCGAGGCTTATATCAAGGCGCGCTGGCCCATCGAGTACCTGAGTGTGGTCCTGTCGGCCGGCTGTGGCTACTATCCACCCCGGATCTACCTCGAGGATGCACGCTCCTTCGGGGCGCGCGTCGTGTTGCCCTGCGTGAACCGCTCCGACGAGGCCTATACCGTCGAGGAGGGCGGCGTGCTGCGGGTAGGGCTCGGGGCGATCAAGGGCCTGGGGCCGGTGGGGATGGCGACGATCCTGCGAGCTCGCCAAGACGGTCCGTTCCTCCATCTGGGGGATTTGCGTCGTCGGACGGGGCTCTCGCGTTCGGAGCTCGAGACCTTGATCACCATTGGGGCGTGCGATGCCTTTGGTGTCTCTCGGCCAGGTCTCCTTTGGCAATTGACCATGCTAGGAACTACCAAGACGGCCCCTCGTATACCTGCTCAAGCGATGCTCTTTCCCCTCGTCGAGGCCATGCCCGAGCCACCGAGCACGCTGGCCGATTATTCGGACCAGCGCCGTCAGGCCATCGAGCGCGAGCGCCTCGGCTACGCCGTCACCGTGACCCGCTTGCCCAAGATGCCGGGTTGCCACTCCTTCGAAGAGGCGCGCGCTTTACCGGTGCGAAGCAAGGTTCAGGTGGTGGCCGAGTGCGTCTCTCGCTCCAGTCGGCGCACCAGGAATGGGGATAAGATGTGCTTTCTGACCCTCTCGGATGGAGAGAACCAATTGAGGGCGATCCTGTTCCCCGAGGCGTACCGGAAATTCGTCTTGGAGCTGCGCAAGGGGGCGGCAGTGTTTTCCGGGGTCCTCGGGAACGATGAGGGTGAGCCCATCCTGACGGTGACATGCGTGACGCCGCTGGTAGGAGGTGAGGTGGCATGAAGCAGCGTTCGATTCTGCACGTGGACATGGATGCGTTTTTCGCGTCGATCGCGCAGCGCGACTATCCCGAGTACCGCGGGAAGCCGGTGATTATCGGAGGGCACTCGACCAAGCGCGGGGTGGTGGCGAGCGCGAGCTACGAGGCGCGCGCCTTCGGGGTGCGCTCGGCCATGCCGCTCTACAAGGCTTACGAGCTCTGTCCCCATGCGACGCGCTTGCCCGTCGAGATGAACAAGTACCGGGAGGTGAACGCCCAGCTCCGGGAGATCTGGAGCCGCTTTTCTCCCGTGGTCGAGCCGGTTTCCTTCGATGAGGCCTACCTGGACTTGACGGGCACCGAGGCCTTGCTGGGACCTGCGGCGGGGGTGGCTGAGGCCCTGCGAGCAGCGATCCTCAAGGAAACGGGACTGAGCGCTTCGGTCGGCGGGGGGACGTCCAAGCTATTGGCCAAGATCGCCTCCAAGGAGGCTAAGCCGGCGGGAGTGTACCTCATCCCGCCGGGAGAGGAGATGGCCTGGCTGAGTCCGCGGGACGTGGCCATCGTCCCAGGGGTGGGCGAGCGCACCAAGGAGCGCCTGTACAGCCTCAACATCAAGACGATCGGTCAGCTCCTCGATGTGGGGGAGGCCTTCCTCACGGCGCACTTCGGCGCGCAGGGGGCGGACCTGGCGTTGATCGCGCAGGGGCAGGATCCTCGGCCTGTCTCACCTGGTGGCCCGCCCAAGAGCATGGGCGGTGAGGAGACGTTCGACGTCGATAGCACCGATCCGGTCTTCTTGCGCCGGATGATCCTCAAGATCGCCTGTGAGCTGGGGTACCGGATGCGCAAGCACGGGCTGACGGCCGCGACGGTGACGGCCAAGGTGCGCTACGGCAAGACCTTCGAGACCGTCGAGCGCAGCAAGACCCTGCCGGTCGGGACCGATGAGGACGACGTGGTATACGACTTGGCGTGGCAACTGCTCATCAGTGCCTGGGACGGGCGGCGCCCCCTACGCCTCATCGGGGCGAGCGTCTCGAACTTTCGTCCCAATGCTCAGCTTGCGCTCTTTTCGCCCGTTGTCTCCAAGGGGATCGGGGCCTCTCGCGACCCCGATGCGCTCTACCGCACGATGGACCAGCTGCGCGATCGCTTCGGACAGGGAGCCGTGCGCCGCGGAACGTTGCTTGAGAATGAAGGAAGCGATCGCCCGGCATCCCGATAAGGATGATGCCTGGCCTTGGCGCAAGGGGAGTACCGAGAATGGCGGTGGCTCGTCAATGAGCAGTTCTGCTCATTGGGCGGGAATGACGATTGGAATTGGTCGCGTCGTGCCGTAATAACTGGCGCCACCAAATGAGCCACCATTTTTCCAGTATCGCACGACGTAGTATCGCGTTCCAGTCGTGACATTGTCGCTTAGATTGAGGGTGATGGCGGTATCGGTCGACGGTTGAGAGGTCTGTAAGGGCGCTAACTTGATATCGGCGTTTTGGAAGATGGCAACCTGGTAAAGGGGATTGGAAACCCCGTTTTTACTTGACCAAGAGAAATCGACTGAGCGAGATTGGAGGTTTGCGCCGGGTTGTGGAATAGGTGAGAGAAAATCCCAGGCAAGCTCGAGCGATTGGCTTGCCTCTTGGCTTTGGCTGGCCGTCACGGTGATGGGATCCGAAACGACGATGCCCGGTACGTTGAAGCCAAAATTGGCAATAGAGCCACCGTCGTCATAAACGACTTGATAATCGCCATCAGCCAGATTTGAGAAAGAGGCGTTCCCTGCGGTATCACTCGTTGTAGTGATACTGCTTTGGACAAAGTTTGTGGCGCCTGGTGCGCGGTATTTTAGGCCGACCTTCAGGGCGTCTCCAGGCTGCGCGTTTTGAAAGGTCAAGTTGGCGAGGAGGCGCCCTGCAAACGGGTTGGGCGTCGCCATCGATGTAGGGGTAGGGGTGGGGGCTGGCGTCGTTTCTGGCTTCTTTTCCGGCGTTGTGATCGCGAGATTGGTGACGCACCCCGACAGTATTCCTAGCATCCCTAGACCGATAAGCCAACGTCTCATATAATCCCTCGCTTTCTAAGCGAAAGCTTATCACGCTAGGGATTTTCTTGTTGGTTTTGCAGTTGTGTTATGGTCAGGATTTCACTCAAAAAAGGGGATGGCCCGCTCGCAGGTGGCGCCTTGCTCACGCTTGGAAACGAAGGGCAAGATAAGGCCACGGACTTGGCGATCATCCGCCCAGCGTCGCCAGGCGATCGCCTCGGTGACGCCCGCCTCTTCGGCGAGCTGCCAGGCTTCCCACTTTTCGCGCGAGGCCTTTCTCATCAGCCGATTACAAATCAGGCGCTTTGAAAGCCAGAGCAGCGCCTGATCCCACTCCTTGCGGTTGACGTACTCCTGTCGAAAGCCCGAGCGCTGGAAGTCGTGACCCAGAACGATGCGTGCGATTTGCATCCCGGCGGCTTCGAGCTTCTCGGCCCCGTAAAGCTCTCGGTTGAGCGAGAGACGAAAGGCCCCCCAGGGGTAGGCGGTGAGGTAAGCGGCATGGACCATCACGCGCTTGTCGTCGATGGTGATGCGGTAGCGATCGATCTCGGGCATGAAGATGTCTTCAAGCATGCTGCCCGCCTCGCGATTCGTAGTACTCCTTGGCCTCTTCGATGATCCCCTCCAGGTAGCGGAAGGCCGGGCGTCGCTTCTCGGGGGGCTGCGACCAGAAACCAGGCTCGGAGAGCGCGCCGAAGCCGATCTTGTACTGGTCCATCTCCGCCAGGATGAGCCGCTCTTGCGGCGTGGGGGGATATTCCAGCTCCGCGAAGTGGTTCACCTCCGCAAGCAGCGGACGAGAAGCCTCTCGGGATAACGGAGCCTCGCCTCGTGAGATCCGGAGCAGCGCGTCGATATCGATGGGATCGCTAGGGCGCGAAAGCCCCTTCGCGAGCTTGGCGAAGGTGGCGGCAGTGGGGGAAATAGGGCGTCCGGTGGATGGGTTGAGGCCTTCTTCGAGCTGCTTGATGTAGGAGTGACTCACGCCAGCTCGCTTGGCGAGCTGATTCTGAGACAGGTTCAGCTCGTCGCGCCTGGTCCGGATGTAGTCGCCTAGAGGATTCTTGCTCATGCTCAAGCAACCTGTTCCTTCTGCTTGCCATCTGGTGTGATGCGCACTGTCAGTAATTGATAGCTTACTATGAACTTATGAAAGTATACTATTGACTTCCGGTTTTCAGCAAGCTACCCTTGAGACGTGCCTGAAGGCGATACGAGAAGCCGATTGCTCATGGATGAGGAGCAAGGCTGGGGCTCTATTTGTCGCGAGCGGGCTTTTTGTTTGCAGTTTATTGAAAGTAAACTTTAAATCACCACGTCAGCGCAAGGAGTCGAAGCATGAGACGTAGTTCAGCAGGCAAATTTGATTGGACCCGAACCGAGTTACGCGATTACTTCGGGATCGGCCGCGGGAAGGTGAGCCATTATCTGCGCCGAGAAGCTTTCTGCCCATCGGTTGCGGCGGGCTTCGCACCGTTGCAATTGCATAAGACAGAGCGCCATGCGGGCGGCGGCTTCGTCCATCTCGAGGGGGGAAGGCCTGCGTTGAGGGACGAAGTCCTCGATATGCTCGATGGCATTCCCTACGCGCTCATGCGCGAAGCGGTGATGTACTTGCGTGAGCACGATACCGAGATTGGACAGGCGTTGGACGTCGTGATGAAACGCTATCCGCTCGACACCATGGAAATGCTGGCAGAGCGCTGCCAGTGCGAGGCCTCGACCCTCTATAGGCGGTTAGATCGCGCCATCGATACGATTAGCTCCTATATTGATCGGGCGCTTTCTAATTTCGCGGATGATTGAATCACCTCGCTCGGTTTTTAAATATTCGATGAGGAGTCGGCTCTTTTGGAGCCGACTTTTTTGTTTTCTCGCATCAAGGGAAGTTGCAAGAAAAAATGCGAGAAAACTTGCTATGGAACTCGCTATGTCAATCCCCTATAGTCATAAGCATCGAAAAGTATGTTTCGTGGCTCTGCCCTCGTGGCGGAGCCTTTTTTGCTGTCCACTCAACCGAGGAAGGTGAAATGAGCCTCGAATTACTCAAGAACGCCTTATGCCAGGCGATCGCCTCGGCTATTCCCACCCTGGTGATTTATCCGGATCGTATCGGGGCATCGGACGAAACGTTTCCGAATCTTTCGCTTATCGGCCTCGAGACTTTCCATCTCGATGTGCCGCGCCACGGTGAAATCATTCGGATACCCAACCCGGACCCCGCGCTGGGAGCCGCCCCCTATCTCGTGAGGCCGGTCATCGCGCGAAAGCGCTCGAAGCTTCGCCTGCAACTGCGCGATCGCCTCGCGGAGGGCGAGGCGCTGGAGGCACTTCACGGGCGCCTCCGGGAGTGCCACAACGCGCTCGATCGCTTTTTTTCCGTGACGCGCTCCATTCGAATCGGCCCGGAGAGCGGCCAGACTTTGGCGGAGCTCTGGTACGAAAGCGATCAAGAGGAGTACGACGCCGCGTCGTCGCTCTTCCTGCACACCTACCAGCTTCGCCTCGATCCCTGGCGCTTGCTCGAGGCCGGAAGCGGCACCCCCACCTACCGCGCGGATCACATCGCGGTCGGCGTCTCGCGGGAGCGGGACGGCGCCTTGCTTATCAATCGAGTCCACCCACCGCATCAATAAGGAGGAACCTACAAGATGCTCACCAACAACATCACCGGCATCTCGCTCGACGGGGTGCTCACGCGGATGCTACCCGCAGGGCCGGTCGCAGCGTCCAACATCGCGACCGGCGTCTGTGTGCTCGTGGCAACCGCTGATTGGGGCCCCGACAACAAGGCCGTGGCGCTCGGCACCTTCAGCGACTACGTCAAGCAGTTCGGCAGCTATGCCAAGGATGCCGACGGCCTGGAGACCGACGGCTACGTCCAGGCGTGGGGGTACTTCGCCGGCGGCAAGAAGCGTCGCATCTCGGGCGGCGGCTCTGACCTGCGGATGATCCGCGTCTGCGGCTCCAGCAAGGCGAAGGCCAGCAAGGCTTTCTATGACGGCGCGAGCACGCCTGCCATCGTCGGGACGGCGAGTGCCCGCTATTACGGTGCTGCGGGCAACGGCATCCAGGTCAAGCTCGAAAAGGACGCCGAGGTCTTTCACCTCACGGTGCTCCCCTTCGACACCATGCCGCCGGAAGTCTTCAAGAACCTGACGATCGAGACGGCCGAGCGCGCCATCAACGGGGTGTCCAAGTACATCGTCTGGGAGAAGGGCGTCTCCGAGCAGCTCCCCGCCTCCGTCACGGCCTACCTGTCGGGCGGCGATTCGGGGCTAGGGGCGATGGACGCCGACTATGTGGGCCAGGCCGGTGCAAGCCCCACCGGCTTCGAGTTGGCCAAGACGGTGGCGGATGTCAACTTCCTGGTCTCCGGCAAGCTGTCGAGCGCCATCAAGACCCAGATGAAGGCCGTGGCGGATGCCCTCTACGCTCAGGCGATCGTGGGGCCGGACAGCAAGTCTCAGGTCCCGGACGATGCGATCGCCGAGCAGCTGTTCGATGACTGGGCGGTTATCTATGCCTTCGGTTACCAGGAGTGGCTCAACCCCGTCTCCGGTATGACGCAGTCGGTCTTCCCCGCAGGCTCGATTGCCGGCGCGCTGTGCAACGCGCCTTACTGGGCCAGCCTGTCCCAGTGCCAGCTCAATGGCTACATGGGCCCGAGCATGCCGCTTTCCGAGGTGGATGCCGAGCGCCTGGCGAAGAAGGGGATCATCCCCATCACGGCGGGCTCGGTCTGCCGGAAGGGCAGTAACACCTCGTCGGACGAGTCGATCAATCAGATCGAAGACTTCCGGATCCCCGTCTTCCTCGCCAAATCGCTCGATGCGACGGTGAAGCCCCTCATCGCCGAGCCCCAGGTGTACGACGAGGCGACGGGCCAGTCGGATTTCTTCAACGATCTCACCGAGGCTTGCGAGCAGCTCCTGCGTCTTCAGCCGAAGGAGGCGGTGCAGTCGGCCTACGTGGATGCCCACTACGAAGCCGATCTGGCCGAGCAGAACAAGGCGAAGGTCGCGGTGGTCGTTCGCCAGACCGCCAAGGCCAACCAGATCATCGTGGACGTGACGGCCGGTCGCACCGCGCTGCGCGTCGTTCCCGCCGGCGTCAACCTGATCACCGGCGCGTAAGGATAGGAGGTAAGCAGAAATGGGTGAATACGCGAAGAACCAGTCGCTCCGGGGGACGGATGTCGCCATCCGGCTCTATCGACAGGGCCAAGTCCTCGACATCATCGAGGCCGAAGAAATCGAGGGCGGTCCCAACCTGGTGGTCATCGAGTCGGCCCCCTTGTCGGTCGGCCATACCCAGCGCGATACCCACGTGGACGGCTACAGCGTGACGGTCAAGGCGGTTCGCAAGGGGCATGCCCTCCTGGATGAAGTGCTCGCGCAGTGTAAGGCAAATGCCAGCACCGGCAAGGCGCTGCCCAAGTACACGGTCCTCATCGCCTATCGGGATACCAACACCAACGTCATCCGGCAGGTCAAGGTGGTGAACGCCACCTTGACCGAGGTGAACCCCTTCGCCTCCGGCACCATCAATGCCAAGCAGACCGAAGGCTTCAAGCTCATGGGCCAGCTCGGCTAACCCGTCCGCCCTGAGGCCCCCGAGTCATCTCGGGGGCCGTTCTTTTCATCGAGGAGGTCTTTCTACCCATGTCCGCCGTTCAGGAATCGATCAAGCTCAAGCACGACGAGCTGCAGGCCAAGGCCCGAGAGGTCTTTGAGGAAGGCGAGCGCGTCACGCGCGAGATTGCGCGCCTTCAGGAACTACAGACCCAGCTGTATCGCGAGTTCTTGAAGCTCAGCGCGCAGGCGGCCCTGCTGCAGGAGCTGGACCCGAGCCTCAGGTCGCCGCTGCCCGAGGATGTGAATCCCGATGCGCTCGCCTTGAATCAAGCGGTCGCTGCTCAGCCCTCGTCCAATGGCCTCGCCGTGGCCGGCGTTGCCGCATAGCAAATAGGAGGATTATCCATGCAAATCAAGCTTTCGACCGGGAAGATCGTCGATATCGTCGATGAGTACGGCTTCGACCAGGAGCTTCGCGCCGCGGAGCTTTCGGAAGTGCCCGCCGTGATGACGTACGCGGATACCATCTTGCTCAACATTGCCTCGGTGATGGCGGCCGTGACCAAGATCGACGGCAAGGGGATCCAGGAGGTGACGGGCGAGGCGGTCCGCTCGAAGGATCTGCTCAAGAGCTTCCGCAAGGCGTTTAACGATGCCGAATGGAAGCAGCTCGACAAGGCCTTCGAGGAGGTGTACGCCAAGGGCCCAAAGTCGATCGGGGAGTATTTCATCCTCTCCTGATCTCTCGCTACGAGGAGGTTGCCACCATCTGCCGCGCCTTCAACCTCACGGAAGCCGAGGTGCGCAAGCTTGATCGCAAGGGCTATGCGGCGCGCCTAGAGGCGGCTCATAACGTTCTCTCGCGGTACGTGGCATTCTGAGCCTATCCTCTTGCTTGATGTATAATCATCCGAGCAAGAGGACAGGTTCTGGGCGGGTTTATGGCGGCACAATTAGGGCGGATAACGCTAAGAAGGTGCCTCTTGCAAGACTCTATTGTGAATCGCTTGACAAGAGGTGATAATGCAACTTCGGCGTACATATTCGATTTTATTCTTGTTGGCTTCCATGACGCTGTATTCAAATTCGGCAGTAGCATTTTCTGGGTTTGGATTGGAGAAGTCTTCAGAAGAAAGTCGCTTGAAGTTTATTTCCTCCCAGGAAATCGCGAAAAAATTTCGAAATACGTCAGGATCGCAATGTTTGTTGACGATGAATCTGTACAAGGCGATTTTGGAAGAGGATTTGAAAGCGGTTTCTCAAGCAATTTCGTGCGGTGCAGAGGTAAATCCAAGTAAGTGGAATTATATTACCAATGACTGTCTTCCAGATAGCATCTCTCCGCTGAGATTGGCTCTTATTCTTAATAATTATGAAATTGTTTCGGTTGTTTTATCTGCGGGGGCCCCGGTTAACGAGCGTGCTGAGAATGACAGTCTTGCAACTCCCTTGATGGTTGCCGCGGCTGTTGGAAACGATAAGATCTGTTCATTGCTGATTAGCGCCGGCGCTAAGGTCAATGAGGTTGGTGATACAGGATACACCGCATTGGATCTGGCGATTGTTTGGAACTCGATGCGATTGAAGTTTCCTGGTAATAAGTATCTGGCAGAGCATGATTTGTACTGCCCCGTTGATGCAAATTATGCCAGTACTATAGATGTGCTGAAAAAAAGCAATGCAAAATCTTCGGTTGTTTTTGGTGATGATGGTTATTCATCTCCTAATATTTATTCAGCAAGCGCGGTGAATAAGAATTTATCAATCGCGAATTTTCTTAGTTTCGAAAATTGGGGGTGGTATGATCACGATTTAAGTAAGTTTAAGGAGAGAATGGGCGGTTATTACAACCAAACTTTGACGCTCGTTAAATCTCAGGTGGAAGCCCAGGAAAGAGAAAATAAGCTCAAATCGTTTTTTGATGAAGCAAATGATCCTAAACAGATGGTTTTCTGGAAAAAATTTATGGACTTTGCTCTTGTTAATGATAAGCGTTCTGATGCTTCGTTTGATAAAATCAATGCGATTTTTGTAAATGGAAGAGAGTCTGAATCCAGAAATGAGCTTTCGTCGAATGTCTCCAGAAAGATAGGAAAGCCTGTTTTCTTATTTGTGGAGTTCGAGTCAAATGCAAGCGGGGGGATTCTTGCATCAATTGGTCGTGGATCATCCCTTATTTATTTGTCTGGTGTTAAGCCTGGGTCGGTTGTGAGTGGGGAGAAATTTAACGTGGTCGGTAAGATTGGTGGGACCTATACCTACACCACCGTCCTCGGCAGTAAAAATACTGTGCCTCGAGTAAATGTTAAATGGAAGTACTAATCGTGAAATAGTTTTCCTGAATCGAGATTCATCTGTTGCCCCTGCCATTTTGGCGGGGGTTTTGTTTTTGGAGGCGGCAATGGATGAGAAAAAAAATCGCATGGACGATAGCAAATTCGAAAATAGCTCTGATTCAAAGATGGTGGACGATTTTCTTGTTCGTCTGAAGCTTGTCAAGCATTATGTTGAGGAGATTCGCCTCGCTCTGCGAAGCACTTTCGGCCTTCAGAAGGAGAGCCACTGGCTGGCCCAAGCCAATGCCAGGCTCATCGAGAATACGGGGAGACAAGAGAGTTTTCGGCTTTCTTTCCTGAAACATCGTAATCAGGAACTTCGCAGTGCACTTCAACTTGAAGCGGCGATTTCTCGTCAACTGGATCACCAGAGCGACGGGTATAAGCGCATCCTCGACCATCAGAAAAAAACTCGCAGCAGTCGCCCGACCCGTGATCAGGAGACCGAGCAAGGCAACTCGCTTGATGATGGTGGTATCAAGCTTCTCAAGCAACTCTACAAGACGATTCCTATCGCTGCGAACCTGGATGAGGCGAAGACCGGTTTTCGCCAGATCGGCTTGAGCGATGCTGAAAATCAGCGCGCCTTTTCTGCCGCAAGACAACTCAGTATGATCATGAAGGGCTTCAGGGAAGCGGAAGTCCTTGCCAATATCAAAGAGCTGTACGGCCTCACCCAGAACCTGGATGAAGCGCTCAAACTGGCCCCGAGTTTCAACAAGCTTTCTTTCACGGGGAAAACGCTCTATCACCTGAGTGATAACCAGGTTCTCGATACTCTGCAGGCTGCCGACAGGATGACCACCTTGGATCCTCAAAATGCGGCGAATATGAGTCCTTCCCAGAAAACGCAGGCCCTTGGACAAAACTTCGATCTCTTGGGGAAGATCTGGTCGCTTACCGGCGGCAAGGTGGGCGCTTCGGCGTTCGTTGACATCGCCAAGCAGACGAATCTCTCGCGCTTCAAGATGAGTGATGACGCCAAGATCAGATTTGGGGCGCTCATTCAAGACGAGAGTGGTCAATCGACTGCCACCGAACTCATGGGTGTGATGCAGAACCTCGCGTTCGGAAAGGCGAACCAAAAGAGCGCCCAGGCGCTGGTCCGTGATGGTCTGCTGGATTCGAGGGCGATCATCCGCGAGAACGGAAGAGTCACGGGCTTCAAGCCTGGCGGATTGGTCGATAGCGCGCAAGCGCAGCGCGACCCATTGGGGTGGGCAACCAAGCATTTGATGCCGATCATCCGCAAGGAAGGCGTCAGTAACGGGAGCACGCATCTTTCGGCTTTGCAGCCGGATTCAAAGACGTCCCTTAACCTGACGAGTGCCGGCCTGTCGCGCTTTGAAAAGATCATGCACGACAAGGAGATGACCAAGCGTGCTGTTGGGACTGATAAGGGTTACGAGAGCGCGCTTCAATCCTACGCGGGTTCGCAGGCGGCCTTGGCTGCCGCCCTGGACAACTTCCGCCTCAGGATCGGCGAGACGCTGCTACCGAGTTTGACACGCTCTCTCGAAGTGCTGACCGAGGCTATCCAGCGGCTTACCGGATTCATGGATAAGCATCCGCTGGTCGGTAAAGCGCTAACCTGGGGGGCCGCCACGATCGGGGCTGTTGGTACTGCCGGCTTTGCTGCAAAGAAGGCAAAAGACGGCCTTAAGAGCGTTGCGGACGTTCTCACCGGCGGGGGGGGCAAGCGGGTGCTTCAGACGGCGGGCAGCGCAGCTACAGGCGAAGGGAGCGTCGTGGCGGGTGCAGCTGGTAGGACGAGTGCTGGGATGCTGGCTCGTCTGGGCGAGGGGCTTCGGACCCAGGCAGCCCGTTTCAGCACTGCCGCTCGAGGCCTCGGCCTGCGGCTCGGCGGCGCGATGACGTCGGGGATGAGGACGGCGCTTGCCGCCTCGCGCTCCGCCGCTGCCATCACCCGCGGGTTTGGCTCTCGCCTCGTCGGTACTGTGATAGCAGAGATGGGGCCGCGCCTTGTTTCCGCGCTTCCGATGCTCTTGAGAGGGGCCGGAGTCGTAGGGGCGGCCGCCACGGTCGGCTTGGGTATCGCGCACTTCATCACCAATCCGCTGTTCCGTGTGCTCGGGGAGAAACTGGGGAATTGGAAGCCGGAGCTGTTCGGCGGAACCTCGAAGGAGACTCTCGCGCGCACCCAGAAACGTTTCGAGTACTACTCCACCTTCAACGCCCTCAACCGCGAGCGAGCCTCTAAGAAGCAGCCGTTGCTCACATTGGCACAGTATGACGCCAGCTTGAAGTCCGCGCCGAATGCTCAAGAGCGGGGCTCGCAGCCCTTCGGTGCTCAGCCGGCACCGCTTAGCCGGAAGGCGCAAGATCTAGTGCATCGGGCCCGAACCTCTCCGCCGCCCGCGAGCCGCGACAGGCAAGGCGGCGCGGTGAGCGTCCAGCCTTCCGTCACCATCCAGGTGCAAGGTGGCATGGGGAAGGGTGACATCGGCACGATCGCAGCTGCCGGCGGCAGGCAGACCGAGAGGCTAATTCAGGAGAGCCTTGATACTTACTTCGCTTCGGTACGGCCCACGCGCTCCGTGCCGAGACAGATTCGATAGGAGGGGCGATGCCACTCGCATCATCTGAAGACCTCAAGATCTTTAAACTCGGGACCTATACCCTGCAGGCGGAAGCCCCGGAAGAACTGGAAGAAGGCGTAACAGCCGCTTTCCGGTTCTTTTTTTTCAAGCAGAGCAAGCCGCTCGTGCAGGTGGGACGGGTCACCCCGGACCCCATCACGCTGAACTTCAAGTTCAATGGCGACTGGGCGCTCGATGCCGCCAGGGCCCTCAAGCGGATGACCGAAGAGCAGCGGCTGATCCCGCTGAAGTGGGCGAACCGATTCGATTTCAGGGGCTATTTGACCAGTTTTCGCTTTCGTTACACCCAGCAGCTTGTGACCGGCACGCTGACTTATCAGCCAATCTCAGATGAGAAGTTGCCAGGGGCGTTCAACGCTCCTGCCGGCGCGCCCGTTCCTGATAAGGCCGGGCGTCTGACCGAGGTTAATGAGCATTTCGACGATGCCTTCAAGACCAAGGAGACCCTCGCCTCTCATTTGCTCGCGATCAAGGCGTTGGTCGCTGATAACTTCTCGCCGATCACGTCGGCCCTCGAAGCCTGCAACGACACGCTTCGCATGGTCTCCGATACCCTGTCGACCGTGGCCGACATTGCCGCGATCCCTTTCCAGCTCGGCGCTGAGATCGCAACGACCATCAACAGCACCATCGGCCTGTTGCCGGCAGCGAGAAACGAGTTCTTCGCGAAGGTCCTGGCTCCGGTCACGCCGCTGCTACAAGGCGCGGATGCCGCCGTGGCAAAGGCCTCGGCCGAATTTGCGCTGGTTGCGATCGATGATCTGGAGATTGCCCTCCTCAACCTGCTAGATTCCCTCTCGACCGTGCCGGTCGAGTACGTCGTCCAGGTCGAGGACACCCTCGAGCAGATTGCCGATTGGTTCCGCGTCACCATTGAAGCGATCCTGCAGATGAATCCTAGCCTCAGTGCGAGCACGCTCGTGCCGGGCTTGAGGTTGAAGGTGCCCTATGCCCAGTGACTATAAATTCGATGCCGGCAACTGGAGCGTCACGGTTGGCGGTCAGCCGATTCAATGGACGCAGATCGAGATCACGCTCGAGCAATTCCATACGCCGGCTCAGTTCGCGATTTCCGCGCCTCTACAGACGGTAAACGTTCCAAAGCTCTTGACCGACACGCCGTCCGAGGTGGTGATCAGCTACGCTCAGAAGGAGTGGTTCGTCGGCCAACTCGACGATTCCAATGCGAGCGGTGAGGATGGCTTCGACGATCTTCACTTGAGGGGGCGTGATCTTTCGGCGCGCTTCGCACTAAGAAAGGTCGAGGCGCACCTACCGAACAATATCACTGCCTCGGAACTCGTCAAGACGTACTGCCAAGAGGCGGAGTTTTCAGATCTCTCCAAGATCACGGCCACGCAACATCAGATCGGTGTACCCACCAAGGATAACTCCCACCTGATCAGCAGGGGGATGAGCCGCCACGATATTCTCTTCGATCTTGCCGAAAGCGAGAGCTTCGCCTTCAGGGTGTATCGCCGCCAGCCGTTCTTCGGTCTTCAGCCGGAGCCCGGGGCGAAGAAGAGCATGCCTCTCGTCTATCACCAGCACTTCAATCGTTACGCCTGGAGCAAATCCCACACCAACTCGGACGTCTCGATCCGCGTGATCTCCTGGGATGCGAAGGCCAAGGCGCGGATCGCTCATACGGCGGGCTCCGGCTCGCTGGTGATCACCAAAAACATCCCCGGTATCAAGCTGGACAAGGCGAAGGCGATCGCCGAAAAGCTAGCCCGGGATGCGGGGCGAAGCCTGTTGCGCCTCTCGATCTCGGACATCCCGGGCGATGCGGCGCTTGATGACATCCTGTGGGCGTTCGAGGTCTCGGGCATCGCACCGGGGATCGATCAGACCTACTGGCCGGAGCGCATCCATCACGTCATCACCCAGGACTCCCACGTCATGGACGTCGAACTTTACAACGCCAAGAGGATTCTTCAATGAGACAGAGCACCCACAACGCGCGTGTTGCCGCGGATGCGATCAAGATGGCCTTGCTCAATCCCGAGCGCCACCCGGTTCGCTCTGGCCTGGTCAAGAACGTGGATAAGGCCGGCGGCCTGATCATGGTCGAAATCTTGCCCGACGGGGGTGTCACCAATTGGATCCGCTACCTGGGGCTCGGGATTAGCTTCGGAAAGTGGCGGGCATCCTACCTGCCCCCCCTCGAAACCGAAGTCTTGCTGTTAGCCACCGATCCCGATTGCTTCAGCTACATCGCCTTGGGCGGCCTCTATAACGGGGTCGATATTCCGCCGGACGACTATGCCGCCGATACCGTCCTGCTCGAACATGCCGACGGCAACAAGCTTTTACTCGATGCCGACGGCACGATTTATCTGGGCGGCAAGGATGACGCCCAGGCGGTCGTGATGAAGTCCTGGATCGAGGATACCTTCAATGCCTTGATCCAGAGTCTGAACAGTCACACCCACCCGCACCCGATGGGACCGACAGCCGTGCCGACCGCGCCTTTCCAGGCTTGGAGCGACGGCGGGATCTCGACCAAGTTCAAGGGGGTTTGAGCATGCCACTCAATAAGACGGCGCTAAACAACGCCATTCGCACGTTACTCAACAAGACGGACCCCGAGGCGATGACGCCGGAGGCGGCGGCAGAGGCGCTGGCGAACGCGATCGAAGCGTTCGTCAAGTCTGGTACGGTTTCGGGATCGGTCACGGTGCCCGGTTCGGGCCTGTTGTCGCCACAGGGGCCGGTGACGGGCAGCGCCAGCGGCAGCATGAGCAGCGGGAGTATCGCCTGATGAGTTTTTTTTTCTACGAGGATTTCGCCCCCATCGCTTCGGGCACCTTCCGTGAGGCCACGCCAGAGGAGGAAATCGCCCAGGACGTCACGCATTTGCTTAGCGAACTCGACGCGCCCGGGCAGCCCGCGACTGCGAGTTTCATGAACGAGCTCCAAAGCAAGATCCTGGAACTCTTGAGCAGCCATCCGCGCGTGAACTCGATTGAGGACGTCCAGATCAGGCCTGACGATACCAACGTCGCCGCGGTGACGATCCACGTGAACAATTCACCGCTTGCCATTACCGCAGGAGGACGATGACCATGGCTTCAGTCACCAAGAACAGTACCTATCACTTCGAGAAACTCAAGGCTGCCGTCAAGGCGCGGGTCCCGGGCCTCATCTTCCGCGCCTGGGATCCGCTCACAGCCTGGCTAGACGCCACCTCTAAGCGAGCAGCAGAGGTGAGCGCGGCGATCGCCCAAGTCCGCAACGATTTCTTCATCGACTCCGCCCAGGGAGACATGCTGCGCCGGCGCCTCGAGACCAACGAGGGGATTCCCAGGCTCCTCGCGAGGGGGGCTGACGACGGCCTGGTGACGCTTTCGCGCCAGACGCCCCCGAACGCGCCGATCACCTTCCCGGTTGGTGCGATCAGGGTGGCGCCACCGCCCGATCCATCCAAGCCATCGGCTGATCGGCCCTTCTACACCAACGCCCAGCCTCTGATCATCGCACCGGGGGCCACGTCCTGGACGGTGCCCTTCATCGCCAGTCGCGGCGGGACGGACACCAACATGCCGGTCGGCATCGCCTTGCAGATCATCACCCAGTCCACGCAGCTCGATGGGGCCGTGGTCGCCGAGGCTTTCACCAATGGCACCGACGACGAGTCGGACAGCGCCTATCGCTTGCGTGCCAAGCTCGAAATTCGCTCGCGCACCAAGGGCACGGATGACTCCCTCATCGCGGCGGCACTCACGGCGGGAGCGGTGGTCGCCTACACCGTCGAAGACTTCACGACGCCCGGGGCTGCGCCCGTTACGCTGTATTGCGCCGATGGGAACGGCCTTCTGCCCCCCGCGCTCCTTGCCGAGGTGCGGCGGCATCTCAACGGCGATCGAAACGCCAACCCACCGATCTCTGCTGCGCGGGCCAAAGGAATCTGGGTGGACGTGAAGCCGATCGAGGGGGTGACCTTCAACTTCAGCATCAAGCTCGTTCTACAGCCTTGGGTCACGGGCACGCTCGTGAGCCAATTGCGAGAGGATGTCCTTGGCGCCGTGACCACTTACGTCCGGAGCCTCAACGATCCAGGCGCGAACGATCGGGTGATGCGGATCAACCGCATCAAGGATATCTGCCTGAGTTTCCAGGGGCGCGGCGTGATCGACGTGGATAACGCGAGTTTCTTGCCGGTGAGTAATTTTGCGCTGGCGGAGCGGCAGATGGCGATCATGGGGGGGCTCACATGGCTCTGATGAATCACTTGCCACGGTGGGTCCGGCGGCTTCTGAGGTCCGGCTCCCACGCTCTCGCCCTGCATGACGCTATCGAGGCGCGCTTCACCGAGGTGGAGGCGGATTTGGCCCTCGCCGCTGCCGATACGACGATCGGCACGGCAAGTGACGAGGGGCTCGAGCGCTGGGGCGAAGAGCTCAATGAGCAGCGGATGACCGGCGAAACTCGCGAGCAGTATGCGCTTCGCCTCAAGGCCATCAAGCAAGGCCAGGCGGTGAACGAGGAGGGTCTTCGCTTCGCCTTGGACAAGTGGGGCCTGGCTTATCAGATGCTGGAGTTCGGCGATGCCTCGACCTTCTGGGACCGAGGCTTTTACGACCGCGAGGCCATCTCCGTTCCTGCGCGCCAGCTCGTGATTACGTTCGGCGATCCGTTCCTCGGGAAGACCCCGACGCCCACCCAGATTGCAGATGCCAAGCAGCGAGCCAACAACGCCATTCGAGACGTCAATCGTGTCAGAGCCCGCGGCGTGAAGGTCATCGCCGTCTTACCCATGAGCCTGCAATAGCGCCCTCGCTGCATCACTTTTTCAAGCCCTCGCCGTTACTTGGCGAGGGTTTCCTTCATCTGAAAAGGAGTCAGATCAAATGCCGAATCAAAGCGCGCACGGTAGCATTCACGTCCCGAGCAATAGCGCTTTCCTGTCCGGGGAAGTCAATCGCAACATGAGCATGGCGCGAGAGGATGAGGCGGTGCGTCTCAAGACCTTGTTCGCCGGGACTCCGCTCGTCTATAACGGCCTTTCTGTCAGCCCAAGCGGCAGCGGTCTGGGGATCACCGTCGCGGCGGGCGAAGGGATCGACGGTGCCGGCTATCCTATCTACGTCCCCTCCACCGTTCCCAGTACCGCCGTCGCTTACGGTTTGCCTGCCGAGGGGATCGCTCCCACCATGACTCTCGCTGCGGCGCATGCCACCTTGCCTCGTATCGACCTGGTGTACGTGCGGGCCGCGACGCTTCTCACCGACTTCACCGCCATCCTCACCAACGATGGCATCAGCACGAGCACGCAGACTCTGCCCCAGACCCGCCTGAGTTACTTCACCCTCGGCGTGGTGCAGGGGATCCCCGCCGCAAGCCCCGTGGCGCCCGCGAAGCTGCTCGCGACGGATCTGGTGCTGGCTCAGGTGCAGGTGAACGCCGCGGCCACGGTGCTCAACGCCGGGAACATCGCGGATCTGCGGAAGACGCTGGGTGGTGCGCCGATCCTGAATCAGCCCAATACCTTCTCCGCCCTTCAGACTTTCACGGCCGGACTGACGCTCTCGGCCGGCAAGGCGACCGCAGCCGCCTCGGCGGCTGCCGGGTCGGGCTTCAACCTGCCTCACGGCGTGGCACCGACGACGCCGGTGAACGGGGATATCTGGACCACGACGGCCGGCCTGTTTGCGCGTATCAACGGAGCGAACCAGCAGATGCTCTCCTCGGTGGGGCTCAGCTTGCCGAGCATCTTCACCGTGAGTGGCTCCCCAGTCAGCGCGGGCTCCGGCACGTTGACGGCGACGCTCGCCAATCAGGCCGCCAATCAGGTCTTCGCGGGTCCTGCCTCGGGGAGTGCAGCCGCGCCCACGTTCCGCTCCTTGGTGGTCGCCGATCTGCCGACGGTGGACATCGCACACGGCGGCACCGGGGCCACCACCAAAATTGCGGCTTTTGACGCGCTCTCGCCCATGTCGGCGCTCGGCGATCTCATCTACGGGGGGGCGGCAGGCACTAACACGCGATTGGCCGGGAACACGACGACCACCCGGAAATTTCTGCGCGAGGTGGGGGATGGCACCAACGCGGCGGCCCCGACTTGGGATACTCTGACGGCGGCCGACATTCCCAACCTGGATACCTCAAAACTGACGTCCGGCACGCTCCCGGTCGGCCGGGGCGGGACGGGCCTCTCGACCCTTACCGCCAACGGCGTCGTCTACGCCTCAAACACGACGACGCTGACCACGGCGGCGGGCACGTCGGCTCAGATCCTGATGGCGAACGCGAGCGCGGTGCCCACTTGGACCACTCTCTCAGGGGATGCGTCGATTTCCAATACGGGCGTTCTGACCCTCGCAACGGTGCCCGCGACCAAGGGCGGTACCGGGCAAAGCGCATATTCGGTGGGTGACTTGCTGTACGCGTCCTCCGTTTCGGGGCTGTCCCGCCTCGCGGTTGGAGCAGCCGGCACGGTGCTGATCGGTGGGGTCACCCCCTCCTGGGCACCGATCGACCTGACGTATCTGCCGGGGGCCTGGACCAAGAAGGGCGTTCGTGTCGCAACGACGGCGAACATCTCGCTATCGGGCCTGCAAACGATCGATGGTGTTGTGCTCGCTGCTAACGATCGCGTGTTGGTCAAGGATCAAACGACTGCTTCACAAAACGGCATTTACCTTGCCCAGTCCGGTGCATGGACGCGTGCCGCAGACGCGGATGCCAGCGAGGAGATCGCGGGTGCGACGCTCACCGTCGATGAGGGGACTTCTTTCGGCGGTAAGCTATTTACGACCACCTTCAGGCCCAGCAATACCATCGGCAGCACTGCCATGAACTGGTACAGGGTGTATGACAGCTCGGATGCAGTCACGAGCAATACTGCAAGCAAGCTGGTCCTGAGAGATGCGTCCGGCAACTTCTCGGCGGGTACCATCACGGCAGCCCTCGCCGGTAATGCGACGACCGCTACCACCCTTCAGACCCCTCGTGCGATCAACGGGATCAACTTCGACGGTAGCGCCAACATCACCGTCACGGCGAACACCCCTAACTCGCTCACCCGCGGGGCCTACCTCACTGGGGCCAACTTCAACGGTTCGGCTGCTGTCACCTGGGCCGTCGACGCTGATTCGGCCAACACCGCAAACAAGGTTGTCGCGCGCGACACCAACGGCGATTTCGCGGCCCGTACCGTTACCCTCGGCGGGAATCTCGTCATGACAGGGACCCCCACCGCAGGGCTCGGTACGCGTGCCCAGGTCGCGACCGCGTCCTTGACCAGTAGTTCGGGCACCTCCGGAACTGTCCCTGGGGGATCCGCCAATCTGACGGCTGTCACCCTGCAAAGTGGGATGAGTCAGGGTCTGATGACCAAGGTTGAATTCCTGACGGGAACCAGCAATGCGCAGATCAAGATCTGGCGACTCGCAAGCGGCAACACCAATGACGACTTGCTGTATTGGTCGGGAACGCCGGTGGCTCATGCGGCGGGTGACATCGATATGATTCCCTTCGAACTGTGGGGGCTGGCGGGATTGGGTATCGTCTACATCCAGGTCGTGGCCGGCACCGCTGTCCTGAAGCTGACTTCTGTGAGGATCATCTAGTATGGCTGCTTCTTACGTGCACAAGCCCGAATACATCGGGCAGGTTTTTCCCGTCACTCAAGTCGAGACCTTCGAGGACGGTGTCAAGAAAATCAGCGTCGAATTGCCTGACGGCCACATCGCCTCCGTACGTGCTTCGGTCGGGGTTAGCATCCCTACGGCCGTCATGATCGTCGCTTGGGATGAAGACCATGGCTGCTACATGCTGATTCCGCCGCCGCCGATCCTGCCGATGCTCGACGTGCCGCCCGTTACCTAGTTAGGAGATCCGACGATGGCAAGTTATGGCGCTTCCGGCCGCTACATCCGCGTCTGGAACATCACCGGAGGTGAAGGCTCTGCAGGCCACAACTATAAGATCTACAATGCGTGGGGCACCTGCATTTACGATTCCGGCAACACCGGCTGGCATCCCGGCAGCGCGGACTTCGGTCCCTACGATCCGGGATACTACTACCTCTACTTCCAGTTCTGGACGTTCTGGGGCGGCTGGCAGTGGGAGAACAATGGGTCCGAGGTTCAACTAAGCTATGGTGCGACCAGTGCGATTAGCGGGACGTGGGGCGGGACCCTCAACTTCAGTGGCTCGGGCTGGTCGAGCGGCCAGGGAATCTCGAACTCGCATCTGCAGGTCAGGCGTCTCAACGACGATTCGTATCACTACTGGACGGGCTTTACCGGCGGCAACGACAAGTCCAGCACTCTGACTGGACGAGGGGCCGGGCGATACGAAGTCCACTTCAGTTGTCACGACGCACGCGGCGACAACTTCTCTTATAGTTCTGTCTACGAACTCTATCCGATTCCGCCAGCACCGAACAATCCGCGCACGGTCGAGACGAACTGGCCCTTTACCTTCAACTACACCTACAGCTCAGGGACGGTGCAACGCTATAACACGACCGTTTCATGGGACGGGGCGGTGAAGGCTTCCGCCAACAACACTAATGGCAGTTGGAATCCGTCGCTTGTGGTGAACAAGATCGTGGTGTACAGCGCAAACCAAGAAAACTACACCGGGGCTGGCCCTTGGGCCTCGGTGACGACCCACACCTTCCGGTCCCCCTATCGCCTGAGCAACGTGCTCAAGCGGGCGTACAACTTCCAGAAGCGAGCATCTGGCGCTCAGGGGATGATGTAGCCCCAGCCTGTTTGAATGCTCGTGCAGTTGAACCATACAAAGAGCCCGTCTTGTCATGCGCGAGACGGGCTCTTGTTTTTGAGATTTAAATTCGATGCCTCAGCCGGAAAGGAGTAGCACCATGACCCAGCGTTACCCCCCTATGCCCGAGTTGACCAGGGTCCAGATTATCGTGGGGATCATCTTGGGCCTCGCCATGCCGGGCGGTGCTTTCGCTGCTGCTTGGGGGGGCCATGACGCTCAGATCCGGGCCATCCAGAAGCAGCTGGACTCCACCGTCACCCGGGCCGAGTTACAACCCATCGCCGAGAACTTACGAGAGATGAAGGAAGAGGTGAAAGGCTTGCGCTCGGACCTTATTGCCGTCATCAAGGATAGGCGGTGAGAGGCATGCTCAACTCCCCCCTCAATCTTCCCATCGGCAGTGTCAGGGCAATCCTGGCACTGCTTCTTGTTTCATCTGTGGCCATCCCTGTGACGTTCGGTCGCGATGTTCCGGAGAGCGCACTTGGCTTGGCTGGCGTCGTGATTGGTTTTTACTTTCGCTTGAGAGATGGAGGCCCCAATGCCTAGCCTTTCCCCCCATTTCCGCCTTGAGGAGCTGGCCTGTCGTTGTGGTTGCGGCGGTGAAGCCCAGCCCGAGATTCTCGCCAACCTGACCCGCGTCGTCCTGATGCTAGAGCGGGTGCGTCTTGCAATCGGGCACAAACCGATCCGCATCACCTCGGGCTATCGCTGCGCCAAGCATAACAAAGCTGTAGGTGGCAGGCCGCAAAGCTTGCACCTTACGGGCCGCGCTGCCGATATCCAGGTCGATGATTTGCTGCCGTCACAGCTTCAGGCGATTGTCATCAAGAGCGTACCCGAGGCGCACGGCATTGGCCGACACGCTCGATTCACCCACTTGGATGTGCGTGGCTTTCGCCTCATCTTTGACTACTCGTAAGAGCAAATGAAGAGAAATCGATATGTACTCCCCGTTCTCACACTTGTTGCCGCCTTCGCCGTCTTGGCGGGGGCGGCTCTCGTTTTGCGGCGCTGCTCGCCGACAACGCATCCATCCCCCGTCGCTTCTGAGCGATTCGCTAAGGTGATTGCCACCAACTCGGCGGCCGTCACTTCAGCCCAGGGGGTAAAGGTGACGATCCGTCACCCAGCATCCCCAGAGATGCAGGAGCGTAACCAAGGGGCAGGTGTGGGCCAGATGCGCAGACGCCCTGAGAAGGCACAAGACGAGGAGGTCGTTATTGAACTCACTCAGACCACCAGCGCGGTGGCCGCCTCGGAGGTTACGTCCTCGGCCGCGGTGCCGGTGGCCGCCCCGAGGGATGCGTTGCCGACACACGGCCGCCTAGGCGTGGTCCTCACCACCATGCCCGGCATGCTTGCGGCCGACGTGCAGCTTGCGCGTGTCGAGGTGCCGCCCTGGGTGGTGGGCGCTCCGCTTGAGGTCGGTCTCGACCTGGTGGGCAACCTTGAGGCTGGTGGCGCTGGGGTAAGCGTGGGCGACAAGGCTTTCGCATTCACGGGGGCGTGGTCCACGTGGGACGGCCGAGAGCGGGGGATTGCCCTTGGTGCTGGCTTACGATTCTGAGTACTTCCCTGGTCTTCGGACTAGGGGGATTTTTTTGTGACCAGAGGTTGTAATAGGTGGCAAACGCTGTAAAAAGCCACTGCTGTTACCTAAATTGTCACCTATTCAGGATTTCGGTTGCGGCACCAGGGAGTGAAAAAGGCCTGGAGACTGCCTCCAGGTCTTGATAGTGGGGACGAAGGGACTTGAACCCTTACTCCGTGAGGAACCAGATCCTAAGTCTGGCGCGTCTGCCATTTCGCCACGTCCCTTAGCCAGTATTGGCGATGGTTTCCGGGGGCGGCCTTATCTGATCTAGTACGTCCGTATTATCCGCAAAAATGGGCTGAAATTCAATGGAGACGCCCATCATGGATACTCTGCTTACGGTTGCCCACGCTGCCGCAATAGTCGGTGCTAGCACATCTTTGATCCAGAAGCGATGCAAAGACGGCACGTTACCCGCCATTCGGGTTGGAAAGACCTATCGTGTTAGACAGGCCGATTTAGAAGCATGGGTTCGTCATACGCCAACGATCGCATTAAAGCTCACCCGGCCAGATGATGCCCCCTCTGATCTGCTGCAACTCATTGATGGCTGGATTCGTTATTTAGAGCACGTTAGCGGCCTCTTGCCCACGACCATCGCCACGCACCGGGGAAGCGCAATGGTTTACGTCAAGCGCCTGAGCCTCGATGGTCAAGTGCGGATATCGATTGCTTCCATCTTTGAGAGGAAGAGCGTCCTCAGCGTCTTCGAGAAGATCCCGCCAAAGTCCTTTGCCTTAAAACTCAACACCTTCAACGCCCTGATCAGCCTTGGGAAGTATCTAGTAGCCGAGGGCGTTCTGGGCCCTGATGCTCTCGCTGCATTGCGGCCGCTCAAGCCTCGCCGTCAAATGGATCCCCGCCGAACTCATCTGAAACCATTAGACGTTACGAGATTGTTCGAGGTTATCCTGACCCGCTCAAAAACGACGGCGGCAGAAAATCTGACACTCGCCGCAATGGTCGCCTGCATGGTCTATGCTGGCCTTCGCGTCTCGGAGGTCTGCAAGCTACGGGTTCAAGATGTGGACTTCGGCGAGCGCATTTTGACTATACGGCATGGGAAGGGTGGTAAAGACCGGCGCGTTGGGGTGAGCACTGATTTGCTTCGGCATTTGGATCGTTATCGGGCTGTTCGGGCGCTTGGCGGGGCCTTTTTCATTGATTCGGACGGGGCCGCCTTTAACCGTCATAAGCTTGCTAAGAGGATGAAGCAGCTTGCACGTTGCCTCGGCGTCGATATCACCTGCCATGGCTTGCGCCGTACCTTCGCGACTTTAGCCGCCAACCAGGGGCGCTCCATCAATGCCATTCGGATTGCGCTGGGGCATTCAGACCTGACGACCACGCAGGCCTATCTACGCCAGACGGAGGGGGAGGTGGTTGCGGCGATGCGCGACTGGTAGCAGCCTGCGCTAGTCGAAGTCCGAATGCCCCATCACAAGGGCGTCGTAGGGCACTCGGTAAAGATCCGCAAGCCTAGCGGCGTCTTTGAGCGTAATCCCCTGCTTGCCCAATTCAAGCCGCGACAGGTTTGTCTGGTCCATGCCCAGCAGGCCCGAGGCGACCTCTTGGGTCAACCCGGCGCGCTCGCGGGCCTTGCGAAGCCGCTTGCCGAATTTTTGATAGAAGGGGTCGGCTTGTTGGGCCATTCTCTCGCCATCGCTGTTGGGGACTGGCGAAAGTTTAAGCGGCTAGGTGGATGACGCTTAGGCGTTAAACACCTATTATCCAAAAGTCATTCTACGAGTGAGGAGGACGATCGGAGCATGGGCGCTGAGAATGACCTTCAACAGTGTTCCACCTGCGGTCAGATGTATCCCTTTACTGTTGACTACTTCATCAAGGTCAAGAGGAATAAGAGTGGGCTTGGCAAGTGCTGCAAGGCCTGCGATCGTGAGTACAAGCGGAATTGGTACCATTACGGGCGCTCAACGCCAAAACGCTTTGACCCGGAAGAGATGCGGACCTGCCCCAAATGTGAAATCTGTAAGCCTATTACAATCGAGTACTTTAAGCCAAATCGAACTCGACCAAATGGATGGGAAGTTTGGTGCAGGGAATGTTTCAATGCCTATTGTCGTGCTCGTACCAAAGCTAGGCCGGATTTGAGGCGCGAAAAAGAGCGACGTTTTGCTGAGCGCCATCCCGAGAAATACGCTGCAAAAATAAAGCAGCATCGTGAGCGCACCAAGGAGCGCGGAGGAAACAAATATGCGAAGCGAAACATAGAAAAGACTAGGTTACGCGAGCGTCTTCGATGGCTTGATCCTGAACGACAGGCATACGATCGCGCCCGCTGGGAACGTAGAAAAGCTAATGGATACAATGAGCACGAACAGGAACGCTACAAGCAAAACCCATGGCCTAAGAGACTAAAGGAGTTACGTCATCGGACACTGGAACTTTCGGCACCCGGTATATTCGCCCAAGAGGATCTTTTGGCCAAGGTTCAATATTGGGGTTGGCGATGTAGGTACTGTAATATCCGGTTAACCTTTGCGACGCTGACTATCGACCACCGGATTCCTTTGTCACGAGGCGGCAGTAATTGGCTTGCAAATTTGGTTCCGGCTTGTCGCTCTTGCAACTCATCCAAACATAACAAGAAAGAGGATGAGTACTTTGAATGGTTGAAAAATGATTAATGCCAATATCCACGTCATTAATGGAGCTACTAATGAACGATATTATTATACCGAAGAAAACTGAAGCGGATAAAAACGGTGCAAAACCTGTCACCGTAGGAATTAGGACCACGGAGGCTAACCGGGACCGCTTCAACCAACTTTGCGCCGAATCGGGCCTAACCCAAACCGAGCTTTTCGAATTTTGGGTGAAGGCATCTAAAGTCCGATAATGCGATTGGGGTCGCCCAAAAACGGCAGGCCGCGGCTGATATTGCCGACTTATGATTGCGCTTGGGAGCCAGATGCCTGGCTGGTTGGACGGCGCCCATCCCGAGAGCAGCAATTTACCCCGGGGCGGCCAGGGGTTACCCAAAGAGCCTGAATGCGACCCTGAAAAGCGCTAAGCAAGATTGAGGCATCCTCATAGCAGCTACGCAGCCTCAAGGGGGGAGAATTGGATTCTATCTAATCATCACCACCCGCGACCGTAGACGCGTGATCGGCGGATCCTACCAGACCCGGGAGGCGACCGAGGCGGCCCTCACCGAGCTTCTAAGCCGAGGCTTGGATAGTATTCAGCCCAAATCAGCCCGAGGCCAACTGGGCCCAACCTGCCGAGTTGCAAACCGCCTCGGCTCATCCAAGCTGCCGGGAGCCATTGAGGCACCTGCCAGCACTTTGGGATGCGCTCGGCCTGAGCTTGGTCCGCCACAGAGGTCGGGGCATCCATCGGCGCGAGGGCTATCGGCCATTCAATACATGGCGGCTAGTCGGCTGGCTTGATTTTTTTGTCAGTCCAGGTTGCCCACAGCCTCCCGACGACTGGGCGTGCGGCTTGATGCATTAAAGCACCGCCTGATCGGCTGACTGCAATACTTTGCGGTATAGCGCAGCAAGCGCTTTCGCTAACCGACGTCACCCTTTCGACGTTGCCCCCTTGACTCTATCGCTATTGAGCCTTCATAATATGTTCAGGTTGGCCGACCTGGATTGACTCGGGCACTCCGTAGCGACGCTGTACGTTCAGCGCGTGAGGTGCCCTTACAGTGAGGTTCACATATGATTTCTAGCCCGATCCTGGGCACCCGGAAGGCGCGCAAGCCCTCTCGGACCCAATTGGCCTGCCTGCTCGACCTGTGGCGCAAGGCCGTGGCCAGCGGGGGCAGCAATGAGCAGTAATCGCCTTGCCCCCGCTCACCTGGCCGACTTGAAGCGTAGCGGCCTGAGTGACGACACGATCACCGCGATGGGTTGCGAATCGCTTGATGCGACCTCGATCGCCCGGTGGGTCTACGGCCCCGATTCCGACAAATCCCTGGCGTACGACGGGTACAGCATTCCCTACCGTGACCTGTCGGGCAATCCCATGAAGGACGGAACGGGAGCCCCGATGGTCCGCTATCGGATGATGCTGCCGCCTGGCGAGGAGGCGCCTAAGTATCGCAGTCGTTCCGGCGCCCATAACCGCATCTTCCTGCCCCCGGGGCTGGCCGAGCTGCTGAATGACCCTGTGGCCCCTCTGATCATCACGGAGGGCGAGAAGAAGGCTGCTAAGGCCGTCCAGGAAGGGTTTGCCTGTGTTGGCATCGCGGGCATCTGGAACTGGGCGGCTGAACCTAAGAGGAACGAGGACGAGCGCCTTTCGCCTGAGACGCGTCTGATTGCCGAGCTTTACGAGATTTGTCGCAACCGGAAGGTCTTGGTGCTGGGCGATTGCGACCCGAAGGAGAGTACCCAGGCGACGGTCAAAAAAGGCCTTTCCCTGCTTGCGCGGGCCATCCTGGTTCAGATCCCGACGAAGGCCGTCAACTTCGCCTTTATCCCTAAGGAGTACGCGGGACCGGAAAGCAAGATGGGGCTGGATGACCTGCTCATGCTGGAGGGCGCCTGATGATTAGCCAGCATGCCCGCGAGGCGATGAAAGCTCTTCTCGCCTCCACCCAGAGCATCAGCCCCGGATTCCGTGCAAGCATCCCCTATGACAAGGCTCTGGTCGCCTCGGAGGAGGATGGCGGCGAAGCCAAAGAGATTACCCTGGCCTATCACTACCCCTACCAAGCTTTCGGGGATCCGAGGCCGCCTCGGGTCCTCAAGGCGAAGGTCGATAAGGGGAAGGTGCTGTATCTCCCCGTCGAAGATGCCCCCTTTGTCCGGCACACGCGGACCATCAAAAACTGCGAGGTGCAGGACGGGGTGTTGGTTCGCGACGACCCGACGCGCTCCCCGATCATTATGGACGAGTACGAGGGTCTGGTGCGAGGCGAACCCACTACGCTCCAGATTCCGGCCGAGCAAACGAGCGATCCGAAATTCTGGAATTCGCGCGGATTCCTGGCAACTCAGAAGGGCCTCCAGGAGCTTCAGCGAATTACGGCGGCCAGTTGCCACGCGGGGATCTCTTCGGTGGTCCACGGCACCTACGAGAAAGGCTGGATCAGGATGAGGTCGGGGGCGCCCCCTTGCTACATCTACGGGGAAACGGTCATCTTGCCCGAGAATAGCGAGGAACTGATCGCCCTTTCGCGCTCGGGCTCAAGCCAAGGCAATCTTGGCGTTGGGCAGGCCGGAACCCTTGAGGGATCGGCGATGTTGCTTGCCGCTGCCTTGCACAACCCGGCCTTTGCTACGCTTGCGGGCTTCGCTTGCTCGGCGGTCCTCCTGGCGGTCTTGTTCGGGATGGAACCCGGCATCATCAACCTCGTGGGCGCCTCGGGAAGCGGCAAGACCACGCTGCTGCAATTGATCGCGAGCTTGCTGGGAATCCCGGGGAAGCCTAGTTCGCCCAGTTCGTACATCGGCACCTGGCGCGCGACGGACAACGGCATGGAGGCCCCGCTGGCCGCTCGTTCCGATAGCGTGAGCATCTTGGATGAGGTTCACCAGGCGCCCGCGAATACCGATTGGCAGTCCGCCTTGTATATGGCCGCGAATGGCCGTGGGAAGGCGCGAATGACCAAGGAGACGGAAGCCCGGGAACCGAAGGCCTGGCGAACTCAGCTGATTTCGAGCGGCGAGGAGAGCTTGGCTAGCAAGGTTCGCAATAGCCGCTTCGGCAAGACTCAGATGCCCGGCGGCCTTCAGTTCCGCGTGATTGACGTGGATGCCGCGACGGCGGGCCTATGGTCGGATGTGGGGGAGCAGGCCCAGTTGCCTTACGGTGGCCGCTATCGGAAGGTTGCGGGTATCACCCAAGAGGCGACCAATGCGCGAGCGATCATCGAAGGGCTCGAGCGGGCGGCGTTGGCGAACTACGGGCACGCCTGGCCCAAGATCATCCGGTACCTCCAGGACGAGAAGAATCGGCAGGCTGCGCAGACCCTCTTTAACAACTACCGTCGCGTGCTTGAGGATCAGTGCGACGAAGGTACGAGCCAGATTGTCCGACGGCGCATCAAACACGTTGCGGCGGCCCTTACCGGCCTCGCTCTCCTGATGAGCGCCCTGGAGATGGCGGACCAAACGATCATCGAAAAGGCCCGGGAATGGGCCAGCAAGCACCTATGGAAAGCGGGGCTTGAGTACACCACGGGGAGCGAGGGCGATGAAATGGTTGAGCGCTTTACCGAGCGCCTGCTGGCCGAACCGTCCCGTCTCTTCCGGCAGGGCATTATGCCGAGCCACCGGGATTACTGGGGCTGGCACTTGGAGCAGGGGCAGGTCTTCCTTCCTACCGGCACCGGCATTAATGCGATCTGTGCCGACCTGGGCCTGGATCGCGAGAGGGTCCGGGCGGCCTTGCTGGCCAACGGGTGGACGGCCGACCAAAAGCGGCCTCCGGTGGCCGGGGTGCGCGGGACGAGCGTTCGCGGCTTGGTGTCGCCCCCGGGACTTCTCGGGGATTGGCTCGGGGTGGCCGGGTAGTCCGTCACGGCCAATGGTCACGGGGCGTGAATGGCCGGAAGGCTTGCCCTGATTGAATCTTCGGGTTTTGTCACGCTGTCACAGCAGATTTTTTACATGCTGGTTTGTACGAAGCATTTATTAATTAGGTTAACTAAGGGGCTTACCCCATTCTTTCGTACAGCTCGCTAAATGGCCGTGACCAGCGTGACAGGCGCTGAAATCAAGCAGGGGTGCCAAAATTTGTCCAACTCGCCCCGTGACCAGCGGTTGCTCCCTATGACAGTTAGGGCAACTCATCCTGAACTCAGGGCACTATCTGCCTGCTTGCGCCTAGTCGTGATTCTAGAAGGTTGAGCTTAGTTTTCGTCAAAAGCAGCCCCGTCGGGCTGGCTACAAATAGAAAAGGATTTCCTATGATCGAGAATGACATCGCGGTGCCCAAATGGAAAGAGGGCGTGCAGATTAGTCCCCCTGGCTGGGCTGAGAAGGTGGCCATCGAGCCCCACACGCTCGGGAGCGGCTATAACGCTTATCAGTATCAGGGGTGCCCGGCGAGCCAGAACGTGACCGATACCCCCATCGGCCATGAGCTTCACGCCGTGCTGGCCCATATCCATAACGAAAGCCTCGGGGCTTCCCACCCCAAACTGGCGGGTTATGATCGCGCTGCCGCCATCCTTGAGTTCAACGCCTATGGCCAAGAGGCGGGGAGCCACTGTTACACCGGTTATCTGAATGGCACGCGCCTTGTCGCTAACATCGTGTGGTGGGATGTCCCGGATTACCGCTCCGTGTGGCCTCTGCGGGTCTACAGGGTTAGCTCCATTGGGCAGGGCGAGTGGGCCTATGACTCGGATCGTTGCCTCATCTGGCCGTGGGGCCAAGATGGCCGCTACACCAAACGTACCAAAGCCAAGAAGGTCATCCAGTTCTCTGAGTTGACCGCCTAGCCAAAAATCGAGAAAGCCGGGCCCGCTAAGCGAATGCCCGGCCTCTCTTGGCTCTACCACGCCCTCATAGAGCCCACCACCTGGCGCTCAGAGAGCATCAGATAGCCTTGAGTCGTGGATAGGTTCGCATGGCTGCAAGCCTTCGATAACGACGAGGGAGTGGCCTTTTAGGGCCGCCTGGGTCACCCAGGTCCGGCGGAGGCCGTGGGGGGTAATGTCAATCCCGCCCGCCACCGCTAGGTGCTTAATCCGACAGGGCACGCGGCCAGTGGTTAGCTTAGCCCCGGCCTCCGTGACGAATAGCGGTCGCGAAGGCCATTCAGGGTAAACGCGACGATGCCCAGTCTCAACGCCGCGAATATAGTTCATTAGGCTCGCGCGCGGTTGTCGAATGGAGATCCTGCTTCAAAAAACGCGCCAACATACAAGCATGGTAACTTGGCTACAAGTTGCTAATGATCGGATCTAAGGCTATTTCCCGATGGCATCAAACCCTGGTTCAAGCTTCAATCTCTTCGCGGGCAAACTCGCCGCTCGCATCGTATTGTGCCTGGCTCTCCAACCAGTGACGCCCCTTTTCAGGATCTTCCGTTAATGCGCGTTCGATGACCAAGGTTTCACGATACTCTTTGGCCTCTGCCTGAAGTGTCCACTGTGCCTTAACCCCAAGGCTCTCAAGCTCTTCACGGAGAGCCGCTATGGGCACGCGGAAAAACTCTTTGCGAGGATTGACTTTGTTCACTTGGGCGGCAAGGAAGTGGCGGTGTAACGCGGTTTCGAGGGCCGGGGCATCCTCGCTATAGATCATTGCGTGAACATCGAAGCTAAAGGGAACGCTGGCATCCCCAAGCTCGCGAACGCGGTCCAAGGGCTCCAAGCGGCGCGTGAGGCCAATCTTGTATACGTCTTCGCCGAATGAGCCTATATTCGAGATCACATAGACGTGCCCAGTCTTGGTCTGTTGTGCCATTGAAAGGGCGCGCTGGTTCTTCTCCTCTGCTTGCCTCAGTTTCTCTGCCATTTCCGCCAGCTGCGCCTCATACTTTTCGCGCTGAGCGGAAGAGGCCTTCTCGACCTGCGCCTGGATCTTCTCCATCGCTTTCCGAAGAGTCTCCTCTTCCTTCGCCGCTTCCTTTAGGGCGCGCTCGAACTCTCGCTGGGCCCGTTCTTCCTCACGAATCTGTTCTTTAATTCGGCGCTGCTCTTCTCTATCTCTAAGCTTGATTTCCTGGACTGTCGCCGCCCATCGAAGTTCCGTCAGGCGAGCATCCAGAAAGGAATCAAGAATTCGGGCATTCCGGAACGCAGCCCCATTGTGATTGACTAAGTTGAAGGCATCCTTGATCTCCTGCTCCAACTTGCCGAAATTATCGCTCTTGGTACGGGAAAGGATAGAATCCACTTTGCCGTTGAACGCATCCACAACAAAGCGAATAGCCGTATCACGCCGATTCGTCTCGACATATTCACAGGTGGCGGCTGTGTTCCCCTTGACCATGAGCCGAACCCTCTCGCGAGCATTCTTCAGCTCTTCACCAGCTTCAGTAAAGGCATAGTCATCCGCCAAATCGTCCAAGAGGCTATGGGATGGAATCACGTACTGATCGCCATAGCCCTCGATCACGTTCCTCATAGCCTTGGCGACCTTCTCGAAGCGATCGGCGTTACGCACGGCCTCATAGGCACTTCCCGCGATCTCTTCGGCCCGTTTATTAGCATTGTCGATGATGGTTTGAGCCTCCTGTTGCGCCGAGCGCATGGTGGACTCAAGACGCCCTCGGGCATCATTCAGAGCTTGATTCGCCTGGGCTCTGATACCTTTGGCATCGTCTTCGATTTCAAAGGCCATATCCTTGGCTTCGCCGACAATCCTCTGCGCTTCCGCCTCAGCATCAATGATGACCCTGTATTTTCCAAGAGTCTGGTTTTCAGCCTCGAGGGTCGCATTCAAAGCCGCCATCGTATCAAGCTGGTCCTTAAGGCGGGCCTGCTCCTTGCTGGCATTCTGCCGCACTGTTAGAAGGTAGATTACAAGCCCAACTGAGACTAAGAAGAGGATTAGTGCCATCAACTTTTCCCTAAAAGACTGGCCCAATGGCGCTAATCAAGCAGCCATAGGGCCGAAGGACATTATTATGACCTGACACCCTCGGTTGACCCAGCCAGAATTTGGATCTTACGCGGAACGTGG
>JAGIBK010000011.1 GCA_017744355.1 bacterium
TCTACCTGGACGCCTACAAGGGCACCCGCGACAACGCCATCGGCGCCGACGTGGCCCGCCTGCGCACCATCCTCCAGTGGACCAGCACCGGCTGGAAGAGCATCTCCGGACCCAGCGTCGTCATCAACCCGCTGACCACCGCCGTCGCCGTCATCCAAGGCCTCGTGTCCGGCAGCGTGGCGGCCACCGCCACCCTCGGCACCGTCTCGGGCACCACCGTCACCACGGGCAACGGCACCCTCAACGGCAACTGGAGCACAGTTCAGACCCTGGTGAAGGACCTGCTCGCCAAGGACCAAGACCCGCTCGCGCGCATCGTCTACCGGAACGCTGCCTTCCGGGTCGCCCCGAACCTCGCTCAGCCCCTTGTCGTCGAGAACTTCCGCAGCGGCACCTTCGCGGACACCCGGGTGGACGACTCGGGGGATCTCCTGCTGAGCGCTCCTCGCCCTGCCCCGAACGAGCCGGCCTCAGAGCTTGCGTACTTCTCGGCCTCGGGAGTCGCGCCGGATACTGCCGGCACGGTCGTCAGCGACGGCACGTACCTGTACGTGAAAACCTGGAATCAGTACGGCGCTCGCACGCCGACCCACCTGGTGTTCAAGAAGATCGGCACCGGCTTCAACGGGACCGTGCGCGGCGCCAACTACGGCACCGTCGGTCCCTCGACCGCCGTGAGCTTCGGGGCCGCCTACTGGAAGGGGTATATTTACATCCCCGTCCACGGCGTGGGCAACGAGAAGAAGATCCAGCAGCTCTCCACGACCACCGGCAACCTCGTGACCCTGGACATCCCGACCCCCATTGTCTTCCGCAACACCGGCACCCTGACCTCCGGCGATCCGAGCCACCTGATCACGAGCGACGGCACGTACGTCTACAACCTGGCCTACGGGATCGGCGACGGTGCCAACAATGGCTTCACCGTCCAGATCTTCGACCCAGCCCAGGGCTTCAAGCTGGTGCGGCACTTCACCATGGACACCAGCTCGTACTACTGCGACGGCGTCGTTTGCGACGGCACCTACATCTACCCGATGGAGTGGGGCGCGGGGCGCCGAATGCGGCGCTACCGCCTCGCGGACGGCGTGCGCGAAGCGGAGTGGACCTTCCAGCAAACCGGCTACGTCGGCAACTACCAGCCCGACGAGAACAATCCGGTCTCGGGTGCATGGGACCCCGTCAACCGGGTTTTCTGGTTCGGGAACCTCGGCAACGAGAAAGTCCACCTGGTGCGTGGGGGGAATTTCATCCCCGACGGTACCTGGGAATCCGCCGTGCTCGATACGGGGACTGCGAGCCCGTACTTCAACCGGCTGAACTGGAAGGGCGAACTCAACGGTAACAACGGCCTGAGCTTCCAAGTGCGCTCAGCCGCCTCGCCGGCCGCTCTCGCCTCGGCCACCTGGTACGGCCCGACGAGCACGACGGACGCCTATACCGCAAGCGGCCTCTCCTTGAACCCGGTCCACAACAAGCAGCGCTACCTCCAGATCCGCGCCACCCTCTCCTCGGCGGATCTCAAGACCAGCCCGACGCTCTCTCAGCTGAGCGTCGAGGTCCTGCCGTAGGAGGCCCCATGAAGCACCGCGCCTTCATCCTCTCGGCCCTCGTCGCCACCAGCGGCGTCATCGGCTGTGCCTTGGTGCCGCCCTCCGCCCCTCAGGCCCCCGACATCGCCGTCCAGGTCGCCCCCAAGCTCGTCGGGACGGTCGCCTTCCCCGAGGCCCGCGAAGTCGCCGCCACCACCACCGAGATCACCCAGCGCGCCACCATCGCCCTGCTCGATACCGCCAACCAGACCGTCGCCGCCACCGTCACCGACGCTGCGGGCGCCTTCACCCTCGACGTCAGCGGCGCCTTCACCCCCACCCCCGGCAGCTATTACACCCTCGAGGCCATCAAGACCCTCAAGAGCGCCACCAGCGCAGGCACCGCCGTGCGCATGAGGACCCTCCTGCACTGGAGCGGCACCGCCTGGAACTCCTGCTCGGGGGCCGTCACCCTCGCCATCAGCCCGGCCACCACCGCCGTCGCCCTGATCAGGGCCACCCAAAACAGCGTCACCTTCGCCGAGACCATGGGCGTCGTCACCGGCAGCACCATCACCTCGGCGAACCCCACCCTGAGCGCCCACGGCGCGAACGTCCGGGAGCTGGTGCGCGATCTGCTCTGGCGCGACCTGGACCCCGTCGCCCGGATCGCCCTTGCCAACGGCACCTACGCCCCTTTGCCCGAGCGAACCATCGTCGCCTCCGCCAACATGGGCACCGGCACCTTCGACGGCACCGTCTCGTTGCTGGACGGCTCGGTCCAGCTCAAGGGCTCGCTGCCTCGGCCAAGGGCCGAGAGCGAGGCCACCGCGAGCGTTACGGGCATCAACAGCACGGCGATCCTCGCGAGCGACGGGGTCCACCTGTACAGCAAGCCTTGGGATGCGAGTTCAGCGAACCCTCGCACCTGGACGCGCATCGGCTCGGGCTACGGCGGCACCACCTTCGGGACGAACTACCTCTCTTACGGCCCCACCATGGACACCACCGAGGGCGGCACCTTCTTCGGCGGCTTCATCTTCCAGATCCAGGCGGGTATCGGCAACAACGGCAAACTCTGGCGTATGAACGTCGTCAATGGCGCCACCGACTCCGTCACCGTCTCACCCCCCATGCTCAACCGGAGCACCGGATTACAGGATCGCGGCCACTACCTGGCCACCGACGGCACCTACTTCTACAATGGCGCCTACTCGATCAACAACGGCGGCTTCAACGGCTACACCCTGAGGGTGTACGACCCCAGCACCCGCGCGCTCTTGCGCCAGATCTACCTGGACGGCGCCAACACCCCCTTGGCCAACACCTCGTACTACTCCGACAGCATCTTCGTCGACGGCGTCTACATGTACGCCTTCGAGTGGATGGACGGCGGCATCGCGCGCTTGCGCCGCTATCGCCTCGCAGACGGCCAGCTGGAGGTCGAGACGACCGTCCCGAACGCCTACCCGAGCGATGGCCCCCTGGGCGGCACCTTCGACTGGGTAAACAACAAATTCTTCTTCGGCACTCACCTCTCCACGATCCTCCACCGCACCGCCGGCCGCACTTTCCCCACCTCGGGCACCTGGATCAGCACCCCCATGGACATGGGCAACGGTGCGCCGGTCTTTAAGCGCCTGAACTTCAACGCCGTCGCCGTCAACGGCCAGACCGTCCGCCTCCAGATCCGCTCGGCAGGCAGCGAGGTCGGCCTCGCGGGTGCTGTCTGGTACGGCCCCACCGGCACCGGCGACAGCTACGCCGTGAGCGCCGCGAGCATCAACCCCATCCACAACGGCGATCGCTGGGTACAGGTACGCGCAACGCTCGCTCCCGCCATCCAGAACGCCACGACCGGCCTCGCCACCACCCCCCGCCTCTACGGCGTCAACTTGGAGGCCATCCGATGACCCCGCTGCGAATGAGCCGAACGGGTTTCGCCGTCCTCGCCGTGTCCCTCTGCGTCGGCTGCCACCTCGCAGGCGCCGGGACGAGCCTCGCCCCCTCACCGACGGCGGCCTCGTACCCGGACGAGATCACGGGCCAGGCGACCCAAGGCGCCCTCTCGGTCAGCATCCAATGGCCCCGGCGAACGCAGGTGATCCCCACCAGCGCCCAGCGCCTCTCCTTCGTGCTCAGCGGCCCTCACCCTCAATCGCTGGACGTCCTGCGCCCCCCCGGCGAGGCCCCCGTCAGCGTCGCCACCATGAGCGTCGAGGTGGGAACGGGTTACCGCCTCGACGTGAGCGCCTTCGACGCCTCACCCCAGGCGAGGCTCGTCGCGGCGGGGCAGAGCGCCCTTTTCAACGTGAAAGCCAACGAGATCGCCAAGGTCCGCATCCGGCTCGCCAGCACCCTGAAGCCTGTCATCACGGGCTTTTCGCCCGACAACGGCGGCCCCGGCGCAAGCGTCGAGATCTACGGCCAGTACCTCGGCTACGAGCGCGGCCTGATGCCCGACTTCCTGTTCGGTGAGAGCTCGACGACCCAGCGCTATCCGGCGCAGGACGGGACCGCCTCGACCCTCGTGCCGCTCGATGCGGTGAGCGGGGCGATCGCCCCTGTCGTAGACGGTGTTTCGGGCGAGGCCTTCGGCACCTTCACCGTGCTCAAGGCGATCGCCATCCATCCCTTATCGCTGAGCGTGGCCTCCGGGAGCACCGCCTCGTTCGAGGCGATCGCGACCACCTCGGCGAACGCGCCCTTCGCGGGCACGCCTGCGGTGCAGTGGAGCGCCTACGCGCCCTACAAGGGTGAGCAGGCGGGCTACCGCGTGGCGGGGATCATCACCGACCCCACACCCGAGCCGCCTCCTTACCCTGGCCAGATCGACCCGTGGGGCGTCTTCACCGCCGATGGCGCCACGGGGACCTTCGAGGTCGCCATCCTCTCGGGCAGGCTGCTCGCCACCGCGAGCGTCACGGTCACCGAATGAGCAAGAGGGCCCCGGGCGACTGCCCGGGGCCCTCTTGGCTCGAGAAGGGTATTAGCGCGACTCAGCGACTACCGACCCCTTGGAGAGGTAGGTGATGGCCTTGAGGCTGGTCTGCTGCCAGGTGATCTTGCGCGAGTAGAGGATCTTGATGGGGTAGCGCTTGTCCTCGGCGAGCTCCATCTGCTTCATGATCCACTTGAGCAGCGACTTGATGCCGCTCGAGTTGAGGAAGCCCAGCTCGGTGAAGTCCGCCTCGACCTTGGGGATGCTGTGCTCGATGACCTGGGTGTGGACGTTCTCCAGGAAGGGGTCCAGGAACTCCCCCGGGTTCATGTGGTCGATGGTCCCTGCAAACTTGAGGACGACCCCGCCGTCCTCTCCGTCCACGACCTTGATGGACGTCTTGTCCGTGGCGTAGGGCTCGATGTTCACGGGCATTACGCTACCAATCCTTTCGCTGATTCCGGCAACTTGAAACTTGCCTCGATAATAACACTGTTGTGATTCGTAATAAGGTTCAGTTCTGCTTCACCCTCGGCGCGGATTCTCGCGAGGCCCAGCTGACTCTTGTCGCTCATCAGGCTGTCCTGCATCTTCGCGATGTACATCTCCATGGGATCCCCCTGGATGATGACGGCGAATTCCGCCTGGAGCACATCGAAGTGGGCGGGATCCGCCTCATTCTGAACCGAGACGACCACCCGGTCTTCTTGCACGCGCATGGTGCAATTCACCGGCGCGTCCGGCGAGACCGAGTACTTGACGGCATTTTCCAGCAGTTCGTGCGCCGACATGGCGATCTTGTCGGACAGATCCTCGTCCCCGAAGGAATGGCCACAGAAGCTCGCCATGAAGATCCGGGTGCTCGAGATCATGTTCCACCAGCGCGGACTGAACGTGATCGAAGCCCCTATTTCTGTCGCGGTCATTGACATAGGTTCTCCTTGTGCCGGGGTCAAGCGTCCTGCTTGCCCTTTTCATGCTCGAGGAGGCGGTTTTGCGCCTCTTCGTAAAGGTCGTAGAGGCCGAGAGCCGCTTCGAGCTTGGCCTGTTCGGCCGTGAGCTGGTTCTGCGTCTCTTCGTACAGGTCGTAGAGCCCGAGGGCGACCTGGACCTTCTCCTCTTCGGCCTTGAGCTTCTTCTGGGCCTCCTCGTAGAGGTCGTAGAGGCCGAGGGCGGCTTCGAGCTTCTGCTCTTCGGCCTTCAATTGTTGCTGCGTCTGCTCGAAGAGGTCGTAGAGGCCAAGGGCCACCTCCACCTTCTTCTCTTCGGCCATCAACTGATGCTGGGTCTGCTCGTACACGTCGTAGAGCTCGAGCGCGGCATCCAGCTGGCGCTCGTGGCGCTCCTGGCTGCGGCGGTAGTCGCAGGCCATCGCGGCCATGGCGACCAGCAACTCGGCGGCCTGCACCTGCTCGGGCGAGAAGGGTTCCTGGCGGCGCAGGGCGAGCACGCCGACCACCCCCGAGAAGCCCCGCAGCGGGAAGATCTGCACCCAGCGACCGTCGGCATCCTGGTGAGCCCCCAGGGAGGCGGGCCCGGCAGGGGCCTCCTCGGGCGCGAAGGAATCGCAGGTGCGACCCGTCCGGTCCATCGCGAGCATCGGCACGCGCATGCCGGGGGCCCGGAGGCAGCCCTCGGCGGCTTCCGTCGCTTCGATCGCCGTGGCGACCAGCAGGGCCGGCAGGGTTTCCTTGGAGAGGTCATCGACCAGGCGGCGTGCAAACGTGTTGTACGTGGACCACTTCATGCTTGAGACGCTCCTTCACCAACGAAGCTGCTTATACCCTCAAAGCGAGCGACAAAACCTGCTTCCTTGCTCGATTTCGCTTGCTTTGTCGGAATCTGTGAGTCAACTGCGAGGCGGGGCCTGTATTTTTGAGAAGTGACCGGGTAAGTAAGGGAAGCGAGCGAACATCGAGAGGATCGACATGAACGCGAACACCAGCGACCCCAAGGAATTGAGCGCGGGGCTCTCCCGCCCCCACCCCACCGTTACGGGATCGCTCGGGACCCTCGCGACCGCCCATGATGCCTTTGCGCGGGTCACGGCGCTGGGCGAGCTGCCTTTCGTGCTGCTGACGCACGCCATGGGGGTCACTGGCGCCGAGGCGGGGGCCGTGTACGACACGGCAGGCGAGATGCTCGCCGTGAGCCCCGAGGCGTCGGCGACGCTCGGGCCGGTGCCGCGAGACCTTTCGCTCGACACCCCTGTCCGGCGCGACGCTTGTCTCTACCTGCGCGCGCGCATGCATGAGGAGGCAGAGCTCGTCCTCGCGCTGCGCCTGGCGACGATCCCGGCAGACCCGGCGGTCCTCGACGAGCAGCTTCTGCTCCTTTCTCGCTTCGCGTGCGATCGCGCGGGCTACCTCCTGGCCCGGCGCGAGGCGGACGTGGCCAAGTCCCAGGCCAAAGAGGCACACGAGCGCCAGATGGAGATGGCCCTCAACCTCTACGACCTGTACGAGGCGGCTCAGCAGCAGGCCATCACCGACGGCCTCACGGGCCTCGCCACCCACGCCTACTTCCAGGAGCGCCTGGCCGACGATCTCAGCGAGAGCCTCGAGACCCCGTCGCCCTTGAGCCTCATGATCTTCGACCTGGACCACTTCAAGTCGATCAACGACAACTACGGCCACCAGGCAGGCGACATGGTGCTCAAGGAAGCCGCCGCCATGCTCAAGGAGAGCCTGAAGCCCACGGACCTGCCCGCGCGCTACGGCGGCGAGGAGTTCACCATCATCCTGCCGCAGACGAGCGAGGACGAAGCCTTTGCGGTTGCCGAGCGCCTGAGGCAGACGCTGGCCGACAAAGAGATCCCCATCTCGCCCGAGCGGAGCCTGAAGGTCACCGCCTCGATCGGCCTGGCCGCCTTGACCCCGGACATCCAGACGCCAAAGGAACTCATCAAGCGCGCCGACGCGGCCCTCTACGCGGCCAAGAACGGCGGCCGTAACCGCGTCATGCGCGCCACCGGCCCCGCGGCCGAGGCCGTCAACGCCATCGGGGCTCCGCGCAAGGGCTCGCACGAGATGTTCCTCGCCCTCGCCCGCGCCCTCTCGGCGGCCATCGAGCTGCGCAGCCCCATGCTGCACGGTCACTCGGAAGCGGTGGGAGACCTGGCGCTACGGATGGGCAAGGTCCTGGGCCTCGCCGCCGATAAGCAAGAAGCCCTCATGATCGCCGGGATGCTGCACGACGTGGGGATGCTCGCCCTTCCCGACTCGGTGCTGCTCAAGACCTCGGGCCTCGACAACACGGAGTGGGAGCAGATGAAGTCCCACTCCCAGGCAGCCGTCACCATCCTCTCGCGCTTCAGCACCTTCGCCGGACTGCGCGAGGCGGTCCTGTACCACCACGAGCGGTGGGACGGCAAGGGCTACCCCGAGGGGCTCGGCGGCAACGCCATCCCGCTCGGAGCCCAGATCCTCGCTTTGTGCGACACCTACGACGCGCTCACGCGCAGCGGGTACGCCTTTGGACGCAGCATGACCCACGCCGAGGCGATCGCAGAATTGCGCCGCTGCGCGGGTGGCCAGTTCAACCCCGAGCTGGTCGAACTCTTCGCCGGGATGTTCTAGATGACCGAACCAACGCCTCACGTCCCCCTCGATCCCATCGCCCTCGCCGAGACGCTCGCGCAGACCCGCGCCGAGCTCGAAGCGGCGCGCGAGACCATCCAGCGCCTCTCGCTGATCGACCCGGTCACGGGCCTGGCCAACCGCGCCCTGCTCCACGACCGCCTGGATCGCACCCTTGCCCAGGCCCGGCGGCACGGCCGACTCTTCGGCATCTGCTTTCTCAACCTCGATCGCTTCCACGTGATCAATGAGACGCTCGGCCATGCCGTGGGCGATCGCCTGCTGGCAGCGATCGCCGACCGCCTGCGTGCTTGCGTGCGAGACCACGACACCATCGCCCGGGTTGGCGGCGACGAGTTCTGCGTCCTCTTGACCGACTTCAACGCCCCTCAGGACGTGGCCCGGGTCGCCCAGCGCATCCTCGACGCCTTTGCCGAGGTCTTCCCCCTCGACGGGCACGAGGTCTTCATCACCCCGAGCGGGGGGATCAGCCTCTTTCCCGCCGACGGCGAAGAGGTCGAGCCCCTGCTCAAGAACGCGAGCGCGGCCATGACCGAGGCCAAGGCGCACCGCAACCACTTCCGGTTCTACACCCCGACCATGAACGCCAACGCCGCCGAGCGCTTCGCCCTGGAGGGCGCCCTGCGCAAAGCCCTGGAGCGCAACGAGCTCAGGCTCCACTACCAGCCCCAGTTCGACATCGAGACCGGCCGGATCGTCGGCGCCGAGGCCCTCGTCCGCTGGCAGCACCCCGAACGCGGGCTGATCCCCCCCGGGGTCTTCATCCCGATCGCCGAGCTCACGGGCCTCATCCTGCCCATCGGCGAGTGGATTCTCCAGACGGCCTGCGAGCAAGCAGCCGCCTGGCAACGGGCGGGGCATCCTGCCATCCGCATCTCCGTCAACCTCTCGGCACGGCAGTTCAGGGGCCAGAACCTCGCCGAGATGGCGGGGAACGCGCTGCTCCAGAGCGGTCTGAGCGCCGATCTGCTCGAGTTCGAGCTGACCGAGAGCATCCTGATGGAGAACGTGGAGGCGACCAACCGCACGCTCTCGCAGCTGGAGGCCATGGGCGTCCACCTGTCCATCGACGACTTCGGCACCGGCTACAGCTCGCTGAGCTACCTCAAGCGCTTCCCCATCGGCATGCTCAAGGTCGATCGGGCCTTCGTTCGGGACGTCACCACCGACCCGGATGACGCGGCCATCGTCAAGGCCATCATCGCCCTGGCGCACGGCCTTCAGCTCTCGGTCCTGGCCGAAGGGGTCGAGACCACTGAGCAGCTCGACTTCCTGCGCGAGCACGGCTGCGATCTGGTCCAGGGGTTCCTGCTGGGCAAGCCGGTGCCGTCCGAGCAGTTCGAGGAGCTGCTGCGCGGGGCGGGAACCTACAAGCCGCTCGACGCGTAGCAATCACGCCAACAAAACGAGGGCCGCGCTCGATGAGCGCGGCCCTCGTGGGGTTCATCCGGCTAGCGGATTAAAGGCCCCACATCTTCTGGAGGTCTCCGACCTTGCCGCCGAAGGTGCCGCCGACGCTGAGGGCGGTGACGGTCAGGGTCGTGCCGTTGAAGGACACGCCACCGACGTCAGCCGTCAGGTTGGGGGTGAGGGCCACCCGCGAGCCGACGTTGAGGCTGTTGGTCGTGGCGCCGGCGAAGTTGGCCGTGTCGCTGATGACCAGGGTCCAGCGCGACATGAGGGGCAGCTCGTAGGCCAGGTCCAGGCGGGGGGACACGGCGTTGCCGGCGTTGTTGAGGGTCACGCCGAAACCGGGCACGACGTGCAGGTTACCGGGGCCGAGGGCCCAGAACGAAACGGGCAGCGAGACGCCCAGGGGCAGGTTGAAGGTGCTGCCCGCCGAGTTGAAGCTCAGGCCCACGTTGCCGCCGACGGCCACCGACAGGGCGCCGGCGTCGACCAGGATCATCTTGCCGTAGAAGTTCGGGGTGCCGAGGCCGAAGCCGGGGTTCAGGCTGACGCCGAAGGGGCCGGTGAGGCCGACTTCGAGGTTGTTGCCCATACCGACCGAGAGGCTGGTGAAGCCCATGACGGCGTTGCCGTCGCCCTGGACCTGGGCGCGCTCGACGCCACCGATGTTGGTGCGGCGGAACTGGTCGTCACCCGAGGCGACGGCGCGGCCACCCGCGGCAACGGCGGCCTTGGCGGCGGGAGCCGACTTGGAGGGCGCGCTGGTCTTCATCTGGGCGAAGGCGGGGCTGGCGACGGTGGTCGCGAGAGCCGCGATCGCAAGGGCGTTCATATAACGCATGCGGATGATCTCCTTTGCTGTGTTGGAAAAGTGCGTTCAAAATCGCTGGAGCATTAAAGCATACTTGAGTCGCCGCGCACAGCACGGCGATCACAAACGAAAAATAATCAAGCGCGCTCGATAGCCGCGAGCATCCTTCCCGAACGCTCGCCTTCCCGGCGATAGGAGAAGAACAGATCGGTCGAGCAATGGGTGCACAGACCGCTCACGTGGATCGCCCCCACCCCGGCTGCTGCCAAGAGCTGGCGATTGGCCTCCTGGAGGTCCACGAAGGCCGCCTCCCCCTCGCGTCGGACCACGCGCTCGGGCGCACTCAGGTGGCCGAGGGCTTCGACGACCTCCTCGCCGACCCGGTAGCAGCAGCCCTTGATCGAGGGGCCGATGGCCGCCCGCAGGTCCGCGGGCTGCGCGCCGTAGCGCTCCGCGAGGGCCTCGACCGCAGCCGTCACGGCCCCCTTGGCGGTCCCACGCCAGCCCGCGTGCACCGCCGCCACCGCGCCGGTGCGAGCGTCCTCGATCAGGATGGGAACGCAATCGGCGACGAAGACCCCGACCGGGGTCGCCGGGCGGTCCGTGATCACCACGTCGCCCTTGGCCCCTTCCGGGACCGGGGCCGCGTGGACGTCGGCCCCGTGGACCTGGTGCGCCACCTGGATCGGACCCGAGAAACCCCCGGCCGACACGAAGCGCTCCCGGTTCGCGAGCACCCGCGAGCGCTCGTCACCCGACGAGAGGCCCAGGTTCAGAGAGGCGTAGGGCGCCTCGCTCGTCCCGCCCTGCCGGGTGGAGAAGGCGTGGCGACTTTCGAGCGCGGTGCAGCGGATCAGGGCGACCTCGCCCTCTCGAACGACCTCGAAGGCCATGCTAAGAGCACCTCACAAAATCTGCATGTAGGGCCACCGCTCGCCGCTCTAAGCGGCTTGGTGGAACAATTTTGTTCGGCACTCTAGATCGCCTTGTGGAAGACCAGGATCGCGCGCTTCTGCTGGAAGCCGACCCGCTCGTACATGGCCTTGGCCTGGTCGTTGTGACCGTCCACGATCAGCTCGAGGGCGGGCAGCTCCTCGTCGCGGGCGAACTGGGCAGCCTTGAGCAGGATGTTGTAGCCGAGGGCCTTGCCCCGGAACTCGGGGAGAACGCCGAACTCGAAGATGCGCGCGGCGCCCTCGTGGGTCTCAGCGTCCATCTGGCGGTCGATGAGCACCGTGGCCACCGCCACGTCCCGGCCGTCGTGGGTCACGAAGAACGAGCCGCGGGGGTTGAAGTCGGGGCGCTGCTTCCAGCGCTCCAGCTCGCCGCGGTTGACCGGGGCGAAGTCCCAGTGCTCGGCGAAAGCGGCGTTGAGCAGGCCGAGGAAGGCGTCCTCGTCGATGCCCTGGCGGAAGGAACGGAAGGAAAAGCCCTCGGGCAGAGAAGGCGCGGGCAGATCCGCGAGGTCCGCGTGGCGGAGCTTCCAGAAGTAGCGCACCAGCTGGAAGTCGTGCTTGAGCAGGAAGGTCTGGGAGCTGACCACCCCGGCGGGGATGGCGATGCTCAGGTAACGGCCGCCCCACTCCTGACCCTTCTGGATCGCCGCCTTGATGAGCAGGGTGCCCACGCCGGAGCGCTGCTCGTCGGGGTGGACGTGAAGCGCGTCGATGTTGACCCGGCCCTGCGACATGAGCGAAGGATCGGTGTAGAGGTGGACGTAGCCGCGCACGGCCCCGTTCACCTCGGCCACCAGGATCTCGCTGGTGAGCTGGAGGTCGCTCGCGTCCGACGGCGGGCGCACCCGGTCGACGGTCATCGAGTAGAAGTCGGGCGAGATCGCGATCGAGGCGTTGCGGATCTCGGCCACCTGCGGCAGGTCGCTGATCTCGAACTTGCGGATCCGAATGTCGCCGGTGTGCTTGGCTAGGGTCTCCATCGAACCTCCTTCGAGGGGGACGCCATCGTCCCCCGGCTCACCACACTATTACGCGCTGACCAGTTCGTTCACCACTCCGACGCAGCGATCGCAGAGCGTCGGATGCGCCGCGCTCTCGCCCACCATGAGCGAAAAGGTCCAGCACCGCTCGCACTTGGTGCCGGGCGCCGTCTGGACCGTGACCCCCAGGTCGCCCTCGGCCTCGAGCTGGTCGCTCGCGGGCGCCACCGTGACGTGCGAAACGATGAGCAGCTTGGGCAGGCTCTCGCCAAGGCCCTTCAGCAGGTCGTGGACCGCCTCGGTGCGGGGCACCAGCGTCACGGCAGCCGCCAGGCTGGTGCCGATCTGCTTGGCCTGACGCGCCTCTTCCAGGGCCTTGTTGATGGTCTCACGCAGGGGGATGAGGGCGTTGTAGCGCTTGGCGATCGCCTCGTCCATCTTGGCGGGATCCGCCTTGGGCCAGTCGCGCAGAAAGACGCTCGGCGCATCCCCCTTGAGCGAAGGCGAGAGGTGCTGGTGGATGTCCTCGGCCAGGTGCGAGAGCACCGGGGCGACCATCAGGGTCAGGGCGTGCAGAATTTCGGCGAGCACCGTCTGAGTGCTGCGGCGATCGTGGGCGTTGGGCGCCGACGCGTAGAGACGATCCTTGACCACGTCCAGGTAGAAGCTGGAGAGATCCACCACGCAGTAGTTCTGGATGACCTGGTAGAAGCGGTAGAACTCGAAGCGGTCGAAGGCCTGGGTGACCTCGCCGATGACCTCCTGCAGGCGGTGCAGGGCGTAGCGATCGAGCTCGGTGAGCTGATCGACCGGCACCGCGTGGCGGGCGGGCTCGAAGTCCGAGAGGTTGCTGATCAGGTAGCGAGCCGTGTTGCGGATCTTGCGGTAGACCTCGGCGAGCTGCTTGAGGATGAGCTCCGAGATACGCACGTCGCCGGTATAGTCCACGCTCGACACGTACAGGCGCAGCACGTCGGCGCCGTAGTGCTTGATGACCTCCATGGGCTCGACGATGTTGCCGAGCGACTTGGACATCTTGCGGCCCTGGCCGTCCATGGCGAAGCCGTGGGTCAGGACGGTCTTGTAGGGCGCCACGCCCCGGGTGGCGATCGCGGTCAGCAGCGACGACTGGAACCAGCCGCGGTACTGGTCGGCGCCCTCCAGGTACAGGTCCGCCGGGAAGCTCAGCTCGGGCCGCGCTTCGAGAACCGACGACCAGCTGGAGCCCGAGTCGAACCAGACGTCCATGATGTCGGTTTCCTTGCGGAAGTCATGGCCGCCGCACTTGGCGCAGGCCGTGCCCGCAGGCAGGAGGTCCTTGGCGTCGTGGACCCACCAGGCATCCGCGCCCTCGACGGCGAACTTGGAAGCCACTGCCTCGATGGACTCGGGGTTCAAGAGGGGCTCATTGTCGGCCTGGCAGTAGAAGACCGGGATGGGCACGCCCCACGACCGCTGGCGCGAGATGCACCAGTCGGAGCGGTCGGCGACCATGTTCGAGATGCGGACCTCACCGAAGCCGGGGAGCCACTCCACGCCCTTGATGGCGTCGAGAGCAGCCTGGCGGAAGCCGTCGATGGAGGCGAACCACTGCTCGGTCGCCCGGAAGATGACCGGGTGCTTGCAGCGCCAGCAGTGAGGATACGAGTGGCTCAGGTCCTTGTGGCCGAGAAGCACGCCCAGGCGGCCCAGCTCCTCGATGATCACCGCGTTGGCCTTCGAGTAGTGCTGGCCGGCCACCAAAGGCCCCGCCTCCTCGATGAAGATGCCGCGGTCGTTGAGCGGAGCAAGCACGTCCAAGCCGTACTTCTGACCGACCTCGTAGTCCTCGACGCCGTGGCCGGGGGCGGTGTGGACCGCGCCGGTACCGGTCTCGGTCGTCACGTGGTCGCCCAGGATGACCGGGCTCTCGCGGTCCAGGAAGACGTGACGATAGCGGGCGCCTTCGAGCAGGGCGCCCTTGAAGGGCTCACCCACGCGGGTCGCGGTGAGGGCGGTGTCGGCGAGGAAAGCGTCGACCAGGTCCTCGGCCACCACCAGGTAGCCGTGCTCGGCAGTGTCGAGCACGACGTAGCTGATCTCGGGGCCGAGCGCGATCGCGAGGTTCGCGGGCAGGGTCCAGGGGGTGGTGGTCCAGATGGCCATGTTCACCGGGCGATCGCCCTTGGCCAAGAGGTCATGGACCAGCGTCGCCGTGGCCGGGACCGAGACGAGCGGGAAGCGCACGAAGATCGAGGGGCTGACGTGGTCGGCGTACTCGACCTCGGCCTCGGCCAGCGCCGTGGTGTCGAAGGAGCACCAGTAGACCGGCTTGAGGCCCTTGTAGATGTAGCCCTTCTGAGCCATCTGGCCGAAGACGCGGATCTGCTGCGCCTCGAAGGCGGGATCCATCGTCACGTAGGGGTGATCCCAGTCGCCGAAGCCACCGAGGCGCATGAAGTGACCCTTCTGGCTCTCGATGGACTTGAGGGCGAACTGGCGGCTGAGACGGCGCACTTCAAGAGGCGCCAGGTCCTGATGCTTGGCCTTGAGCTCCTTGAGCGCGGCGAGCTCGGTGGGCAGGCCGTGGGTGTCGTAGCCCGGCACGAACGGCGCGCGGAAGCCCGCGAGGTTCTTGTACTTGACCACGATGTCCTTGAGGGTCTTGTTCATCGCGTGGCCGATGTGGATCGCCCCGGAGCTGGAATAGGGGGGGCCGTCGTGCAGGATGTAGGACGGCGCCTCGGCGCGGCGCTCTTGGAGGCGCTCGTAGATACGCTGCTCTTTCCAGAGGGCCTGGATTTCGGGCTCACGCGCCGCCGAGTTGGCGCGCATGGGGAAATCCGTCGAGGGGAGATTGACTGTCTGCTTGTATTCCAAGTTGAAGCGCTCCTGAAAGACCACGCACCGACCATCGGCACGGCAAGGCATCCCTTTTATTCTACGGCATCCCTGGTGCGAAGCAAAGGCGAACGGCCCCCCGCGCGCAAAAACGCCGCCGGCCCCCGCCGAAGCGGGGGCCGACGAAGGCGTTCGAGCTTAGAAGGGCCGGCGGAAACCGCCACCCCGCAGGAACTCGGGGATATCAGGCTGCTGAGCACCCGCGGGGGCCTCGGGCTGGGCAGGGGCCACGGGCGCGACCGGCACCGCCTCGGCACCGGGGGCCACGGGCGCGGCAGGAGCCACGGGCGCCGCGGTGACCGCGGGGGACACCACCGCCTGCTGAGCGGCGGGCTGCTGCGAGGGGACCGAGATGGCCTGCTGCTGGGTGCGGCCGTCGAAGCCGGTGGCGATGACGGTGATGCGGATCTCGCCCTGGAGGCGCTCGTCGATCACCGAGCCGAAGATGATGTTGGCGTCGGAGTCGACCGCCGCGTAGATGACCTCGGCCGCCTCGTTGACTTCGTACAGGGTCAGGTCGTGGCCGCCGGTCACGTTGAAGATGACGCCCGACGCGCCGTGGACCGAGGTCTCGAGCAGGGGGCTGCTGACGGCCATCTTGGCCGCCTCGACCGCGCGACCTTCGCCGGCGCCGAAGCCGATGCCCATCAGGGACGAGCCCGCGTTGGACATGACCGACTTCACGTCGGCAAAGTCTACGTTGATCAGGCCGGGGATGGTCAGGATGTCCGAGATGCCCTGGACGCCCTGGCGGAGCACATCGTCGGCGATGTGGAAGGCTTCCTGCATGGAAGTGCGCTTCTCGATGACCTGGAGGATCTTGTCGTTCGGAATGATGATGAGGGTGTCGACCTTCTCGCGAAGGGCGGCGATGCCCTGCTCGGCCTGCTGGGCGCGACGGCGACCCTCAAACATGAAGGGACGGGTCACGACGCCGACGGTAAGCGCCCCGACTTCGCGGGCCACCTCGGCCACGACCGCGGCCGCGCCGGTACCGGTGCCGCCGCCCATGCCGGCGGTGATGAAGACCATGTCCGCGCCGTCGAGGGCGGCGATCAGGTCATCGCGGCTCTCCTCGGCGGCCTTCTGACCGATGGAAGGGTTACCCCCCGCTCCGAGACCACGGGTCAGCTTGGCGCCAATCTGGAGGCGGCGCTCCGACTGAGCGAGGGCCAGGGCCTGAGCGTCGGTGTTGAGGGTCCAGAACTCGACCCCGGTCAGCGAGCTGGCGATCATGCGGTTGATCGCGTTCGAGCCGCCCCCGCCGACGCCAACGACCTTGATGTCGGCGCTCAAACCAGCCTTATCAGTGATATCGAACACGGTGGTTTTCCTGTAACCTTCCTAAAATGTCCAAAAGCGACCGAGAATGAGCCGCCGAATCATGGCGAGGTTTTCGAAGATCCGGACCCCGAAGACCACGATGGCCGCGAGGTACAGATCGATGCCGAGCTGGTCCCCGAGGTAGGTGAGCCCCGCAGCGAACAGCGTGTTCGCCGTGAAACCGCTGATGAACGCCGCCAGGCCGAAACGCCCCTCGAGACCGGAGCGAACGCCCCCGAAGCCGGTATCCAAGGCCGCGAGGATAGCCACCGCGAAATACTTGGAGTAGACCTGGGGGATACTGAGCGGCGCGATAGCCCCCAGCAGGATCCCGACGATAAGACCCCCGAGCGTGACGAGTGCCCCGATCATGATTGCACTTCCTGGGCCGGCACGGGTTTAGCGTACCGATAGTGGCTTCCGCCGCTGTACATGGGGATCAAAACCTCAGTTTTCTTAGAAATACTAACTTGGATTCCGTAGAATTGCAAGTATTCTATAATCCCGCCCCTCAAGCCCAGGGCGGCGCTCATGGTATCAGGATTCCCAATCGCTTTGATGACAAAAGGCGGCGTGATACGCGACTGATTGACCAGGATGGTGGAGCCGGCGCAGGTGATCTCGCTGGTATCCACCAGGCGCTGCTCGTTGATCGAGACCGCCTCAGCCCCGCCGGCGCGCAGTTCGTTGACCAGGCGCAGCAGATCGTCGTTGTGGACGATCGCGATGTTCGGATCCTCGCCCTTCTGTAGGGGCTTGGCCGAATCCTCGACGGAGACCTCGAGGCCCTGGCCCTTGAGGGCGACCGATCCGGCCGCGAGCTCGCCGACGCCACCCTGAGGACTCTTGCCGGAGGTCTCACGCTCGGTACGCAGACGCACGAGCTCCTTTTCGAGGTCCGCCTTGGCCGACTCGGCGTTCCTCAGCATGACCACAAGGTCCTCGGCGCGGCGGCTGGGCGGCGCTTCGCGGTAGTCCCGCTGATTCTTGATCTGAGTGGAAAGCAGGAACCCCATGACCACGGAAACGAGGGCGACGGGCAACTGCCAATTGTTCTTCATGCTAATGGGTCGCCTCAAAGGCTCGGATGGTGGGCGCCTCAGGGAATCGAAGGTCGATATATTCTAGCCTCTTACCGCCCTGGCGCGCTAGGGGGAGAAGGTGCGCAAATACGCGGAACTTCTCGTCCAGCGCCTCGGAGTTGCCGAGCTGCACCTGGACCCCGTCGATCCGCGCCGACCACGAGGCCGGATCGCGCATGTCCACCACCCCGACGCTGCCCTTGGGCCAGGTGTCCAGAAGGCGACGCAGTGCCGCGCGATCGCTAGTCCCCAACGACTGGCTCGCCACGTGGACGCCGAGGACGATCGCCTTCTCAGGCTTGGCGCCCGGCGGCAGGGTGAAGGCCGTCCCCTCCGAATCCAGATAGGTCGGCGCGGCGCGGCCCTCGACCCGCACCACCGGCACCCGCTCCTGCAAGACGATCTCGACCCGCGCGGGGAAGAGCCAGCGCCGCACCTTCACGTCCTCGACGGCTTCGAGCTTCAGCAGGCGCGCCCGGATGACCTGCGGGTCGATCCGAAAGAGCGGCAAGCCCTTGTCCCCCAGCGCCACCCTTCGCGCGTACTGCGCGTCGATGCGCTTGGCGCCCTCGATCCGGACCTCGCCGGTCCACAGCCACTGGGGCATCCGCCACAGGGCGACCAGCGCCCCGCCCAGGACGAAGGCCTGGATGAAGCCCCAGGGACCGCGGCCCGAAAAAGGGCGGTTGCTCAAGCCCGGCTCTCCGGAACACCGACCGTGCAGCCGACGCCGCGGACCTCAGGGTGGAGCCAGAGGCCGTGGGCCGCATGGACCCGCCGCTGCACCTCGACGATGAGCGAGAGCAAGTCCTCGGCCTTGGCGCCGCCCATGTTGACGAAGAAGTTGGCGTGCACCTCGGAGACCTGGGCGCGACCGACGGTGAGGCCCTTGCAACCCGCCTCCTCGATGAGGCGGCCGGCCGAGGTCCCGGGCGGGTTGGTGAAGACAGACCCCGCCGAGAGGCCCTGAGGCTGACGGGCGCGACGCCACTTGGCCAGCTCCGAAACGGCTTGCTGCACCTCGGCCTTGGGCTTGGGCTCGGTCCGAAGCACCGCTTCGAGAACCACCCCGCCCTCGTCATGCAGGCGCGAGTGGCGGTAGGAGTAGCCCATCTCGGCGTTGGAGAAGACCCGGATCGAAAGGTCCGGCATCAGGACCGTGGCCTCGACGAGGAAGTCGGCCATGCAGGCCCCGTGGGCTCCGCCGTTCATGAAGACCACCCCGCCCAGGGTGCCGGGGATGGTCGTGAGGAACTCGAAGCCCCCGCGGTCCTGCTCGGCGCAGGCCTTCATCAGGATGTTGGTGGCGCAGCCGGCCCCGGCCCGAACCGTCTCACCCTCGACCGAGACCGCGCCCATGGCGCTGCCCAGCCGGATCACAAGGCCGTCGAAGCCCTCGTCGGAAATCAGGAGGTTGCTGCCCTTGCCCAGCACGAAGACCTTGAGCCCCTCGCGCGCGGCCCAACCGAGCGCTTCTTGCAGAGCAGGCACCGAGTCCGGCTCGAAGAAGTAGCGCGCGGGTCCGCCGACCCGCCACGAGGTGAAGGGGGCAAGAGGGACGTTCTCCCGAAGGGCGATCGAGGTCATCATCAGGTGTGGCTCACGGGCGGGACCAGGGAATTCTCCCGGGCGGAGAGGGCGGACAACAGGGAATCTGCAACCTGATAGACGTTACCCGCTCCCATCAAGAGGACCAGGTCCCCCGGCTCCAGCAAAGGAGCCATGGCGGCCACCACCGCCGCGTGATCAGGGCAATGGCGAACGCCGGCGGGCAGGGACTCGGCCTGCATGCGCTCGACCAGCTTGTCGCTAGTGGCGCCGTTGGGGGCCTCGCCCGCGCTGTAGACGTCCATGACCGCGACCCCGTGGGCGCCCTCGAAGGCCTTGGCGAAGTCCTCGAAGAGAGCGGCGGTACGGGTGTAGCGGTGGGGCTGGAAGATGACCCAGGTGCGGCGGCCCATCAGGCTCGCCGCCTGCAAGGTCGCCCGGATCTCGGAGGGGTGGTGCGCGTAGTCGTCCACCACCGTCACCCCGTGCGCGGTGCCCTTGGTCTGGAAACGACGGCCCACCCCGCAGAAAGCCTCGAGGCCCGGGCGGATGGCGTCGGGCGCAAGGCCCAGGAGGCCGCTCGCGACGATGGCTGCCGCCGCGTTGAGGACGTTGTGACGGCCGGGGACCTGGACGCGGTAGGGAACGCCTGCGAGCGCGAAGCTCGCCCCGGTCCCTTCGAGCACCTCGCCTTCGAGGCGGTGCATGGCGTCCTCGGAGAAGCCGTAGGTCTGGACGCGGCCCGTCAGGCGCGGCAGGACGGCGCGCACCCCGGGGTCGTCGATGCAGGCCACCACCGAGGCCCCTTCGGGCAAGCGGTTGAGGAAGCCCACCATGACCTCGTAGATCTCGTCGAGGCCCGAGTAGTGCTCAAGGTGGTCCCCTTCGAGGTTGGTCAGGATGGCGATCTCGGCCGTCAGGCGACTGATGGACTTGTCGGACTCGTCGGCCTCTGCCACGAGGAAGGGACCGTGACCGGTGCGGGCGGTGCCCCCGATGGAGGGCAGGTGACCGCCGACCAGCACCGTGGGGTCGAGCTCCGCCCCGAGCAGGATCGAGGCGACCATGCCGGTCGTGGTGGTCTTGCCGTGGGTACCGGCAACCGCGACGGTGCGGTGGCCGGCCATCAGATCGGCGAGCAGCTCGGAGCGGTGGCGAACGGGCAGACCATGCGCCCGGGCGTAGGCGAGCTCGGGGTTGGTCTCACCCACCGCGGTCGAGACCACCACCACCTCGGCTCCCTCGACGTTCTCGGCGCGATGGCCCACGTGGACCCGGATTCCCAGGCCCGCGAGGCGCTCGGAGGTCGCAGAAGCCGCCTGGTCGGAGCCGCTGACGCGGCCGCCCCGCTCGTGCAGGATCTGGGCGATCGCGCTCATGCCGACGCCGCCGATGCCGATGAAGTGATGGGCGGGGGAAATCTTCACTGGGGACCTCATGTGGTGGGCGATGGCCAAGACGGCCCGTCCCCCCTTGGAGATATACGCAGGGGGAAGGCCGCCTTAACCGAGCTGACGAGTCTAGCTTACAATGCCGGGAGAGAATCGTGAAGAAGCAGCGAGCGTGAGGATCCTCCCGGCGATGACCTCGGCCGCCTCCGGCCGCCCAAAACGGCGGCTCGCCTGCCCCATGCGCTGGCGACACTCCGGATCGCTCATCAGACCGGACAGGGTCTCGCCCAGCCCCGACAGGTCCCGGTCGTCCAGGGCGAGAGCGGCTCCCGCCTCCATCAAGGCGCGGGCATTGGCAGGCTGGTCCTTGCCCCCGTGCTGGAAGGGCACCACGACCATGGGCTTACCGGCCGCCGTCAGCTCGGCGACGGTCGTGGCCCCAGCCCGCGAGAGGACCAGATCGCTCGCGGCGAGCGCGACCGGCAGATCTTCCATGTAGGGCACCAGGCGGTAGCGCTCACGCTGGCCCCGAGTGGCCTCTTCCACCTCGGCGTGGTCGTTCTTGCCCGAGACGTGCAGGATGGACCAGTCCTCGTGCGCGAGCAGGTCCGGCAGCGCCCCGGTCAGAGCGCGGTTGATCGAGCGCGCCCCGAGGCTGCCGCCCGTCACCACCAAGAGGTGCGGGGTCTCGACGAAGCCGAGCCGCGCGCGGGCCTCCTCCTGCGAGAGGGCATAGACCTCGCTGCGGATGGGATTGCCGAGGCAGTGGGCTTTGCCCTTCGGGAAGTAAGCGTCGCTCTCGGGGAAGGTGGTGGCGACCTCGCGCACCAGGCGCGAAAGCAGGCGGTTTGCGATCCCCGGGAAGACGTTCTGCTCGCAGATCATCGCAGGCACCCCTTCGAGGGCGGCGGCGATCAGGGCCGGGGCGCTCACGTAGCCGCCGGTGCCCACCACCACGTCGGGCTTGAGCTCCTTGAGCACGCGGCGCGCCTCGACCAAGGAGCCTGCGAGGGCCTTGGCGAAGCCCAAAAGCTCGGGGCCGATCTTGCGCGGCATCCCTTTGACCTCGACCGGATAGAAGGCATAGCCCGCCTGGGGCACCAGCGTCGCCTCGATGCGGTGCGGGGTGCCCATGAAGGCCACCCGGCCGTCGGGGTCCCGGCGCTTCAACTCGTCGGCCAGAGCCAAGGCCGGGTAGAGGTGCCCGCCCGTCCCGCCTCCGGCGAAGAGGACGACCTTGCCTTGGCTCATGCCCGTTCTCCTTGCTTGAGCAATCGCAGTTGGACCTGGGACTGGCGCGACACGTTGAGGATGATGCCCACCGAGAAGAGGGTGATGCACAGGCTGGTGCCGCCCGCCGAGAGGAAGGGCAGCGGGATGCCCGTGGTCGGCAGGGATGCCGAGACCACCCCGATGTTGACGAAGGCCTGGGCGCAGATGATGGTCGTCAGGCCGATGACGATCATCTGGTGGAAGGGGTTCTGGCTGCGCTTGGCGATCGCGAAGCCGCGCTGCGCGAAGAGCAAGAAGAGCGCGATCAAGGAAATGCTGCCGATCAAGCCGAGCTCCTCGGCCAGCACCGCGAAGATGAAGTCCGCATGCTGAATGGGCAAGTAAAAGAGCTTCTGCTTGCCTTGCCCCCAGCCGGTTCCGAAGACGCCGCCCGAGCCGATGGCCAAGAGCGACTGGATCAGCTGGAAGCCGATGTCCTTGGGGTACTTCCAGGGGTCCATGAAGGCGAGCCAGCGCAGGCGCTGGTAAGGGGTGGTCAGCGAGTGGGCCATGACCGCCGCCGAACCCATGAGCGCTAGCAGCCCCATCCGCCAGCCCGCCGTGCCGTTGAGCCAGAAGAGGACGTAGCAGGCGAGCGCGCATACCAGGGTGGTCCCGAGGTCCGGCTGGAAGAGCACCAGCCCCAGGGTGCCCGCGACCGGCAAGAGGATCTGGCGGTACTCCTTGACCAGGGTCCAGCCCTTGTCGGGGTGGCGCGCCAAAAAGTCCGCGACGAACAGGACCAGCGCGAGCTTGGCGAGCTCGGAGGGCTGGAGGGTGATGGGGCCGAGCTTGATCCAGCGGGTGGCCCCGTACACCGTCATGCCCACGTGCGGCACGTGGACGAGGAGCATGAGGATGCCCGAGACGAAGAGGGTGGGCTTGGCGTAAGAGCGGATCCGGTCGAGCGGCAGGGCCATCCCAACCGCCAGGGCCACCGCGCCGAGCGCACCCCAGATCACCTGCTTCTTGAAGAAGAACATGCTGTCCTTGAGCTGGACCTGGGCCGCAGGCGCGCTCGCCGACAGGATCATCAGGAAGCCGATGACCGTCAGCAGGATGGTGATGATGAGCAGCGAGACGTCGGGCCTGGCGCGCCAGCCCGTCTGGTTAAGGGTTCGCGGGCGCATCGGCAGGGGTCGTCTCACTCAGGCGATGGACCAGGGCCTTGAAGGACCGGCCCCGCTCCTCGAAGTTGGCGAACATGTCGAAGCTCGCGCAGGCGGGCGAGAAGAGCACCACCCCGCCGGGCACCGCGTGGGCGTGGGCTTCGCGGATGGCGCCTTCCAGGTCGCTCGCCATGGTGATGGCCTCGTAGCCGCCGGCCCGCAGCACCCGCTCGAAGTACGGCGCCGCTTCGCCCAACAGGACCACGTGGGAGACCCGGGCGCAGATGGCTTCGACCATGGGCGCGATCGCCCCGCCCTTGTCCCGGCCGCCCGCGATCAGCACCAGGGGCTCGGTGAAGGAGTCGATGGCCTTGACCGTCGAGTCGTAGTTGGTGCCCTTGGAATCGTTGAAGTAGGCGACCTCGGCGATCTTGCGGACCGGCTCGATGCGGTGCTCGACTCCCTTGAACTCCCGGATCGCCTCGGCGATGGCCGCGACGTCGAGCCCGAGGGCAACGCCAACCGCACTCGCCGCGAGGCAATTCTCGAGGTTGTGCTGGCCGCGCAGCGAGATGGCCTCGACAGGCAGGATCGGCGTGTCGACGCCGTGGACGCGGTGGACGATCCAGCCGTCGCTGACGACGAGGCCCGTCTCGAGGGCCTGGGTGCGGGAGAAAGCGAGGGCGCGCGCCGGCAGCGCTCCGATGAGGGGGGCGATAGCGGGGTCATCCGCGTTCAGCACTGCCCAGTCGTCGGCATCCTGCTTGGCGAAGAGACGCTTCTTGGCCTCCCAGTAGCCTTCGCGCGAGCCGTGACGCGTCAGGTGGTCGTCCGAGAAGTTGATCCAGACCGCCACCTTGGGCTTGAGATCCCGGACGGTCTCGAGCTGGTAGCTGGAGACCTCGGCCACCAGGTAATCGGCTTCGGTCTCGACGAGGGAGACGAGCGGCTGCCCGATGTTGCCGCCCACCGGAGCGACGCGTCCCGCCGCCTTGAGGATCTCGCCCACCAGGGTGGTCGTGGTGGTCTTGCCGTTGGTGCCGGTGATGGCGACCATGGGCGCGCGCGCAAGGCGGTAGGCGAGCTCCATCTCGCCGATCACCTCGACCCCGTCGGCCTCGGCAGCCTGCAGGATCGAGAGGTTGCGCGGCACGCCCGGGCTCACGACGATGAGGTCGGCATCGAGACACGCGCTCGAATGCCCGCCCGTCTCCACCTTCACCCCTTCGGGCACCTGAGCGAGCACCGCGTCGAGCTCCTCGGCGGTGCGCACGTCGCTCAGGATCACCTGGGCGCCCTTGGCCGCGAGGGCGCACGCCGCCGCGATGCCCGAGCGGGCGATGCCCAGGATGGCGATTCTCTTGTCCTGCCAGTCGGTCATGGTTGGTCCTTCGATACGGTTACAGGAGGGCGACGGTGACGATCGCCATGAGGGCGCCCACCAGGTAAAAGCGCTGGACGACCTTTGTCTCCGCCCAGCCGGAAAGCTCGAAGTGGTGATGCAAGGGGCTCATCTTGAAGATGCGCTTGCCGGTGGTCTTGAAGGAAGCCACCTGCATGATCACCGAGAGGGTCTCGGCCACGAAGACCGCCCCCAAAGGGATGAGGAAGAGTTCGAGACGCCCGAGCACTGCGCAGCCGGCGATGGCGGCCCCCAGGGCGAGCGAGCCCGTATCGCCCATGAAGACCTGCGCCGGGTGGCTGTTGAACCAGAGGAAGCCCAGGCACGCCCCCACCAGCGAGAGCAGCAGCATGACCGTACCCGCCTGGGCGGGGAAGGCGCCCGAGACGTTCAGGACGAGCCAGGCGAGACCGCCGAAGGCGATCGCCATGGTCCCCGCCGCCAGGCCGTCGAGGCCGTCCGTCAGGTTCACCGCGTTGGTCGTGCTGGTCATGACCAGCACCAGAAGCGGGTAGTAGACCCAGCCCAGGTCGAAGAGACCGTGGGAGACGGGGATCATGATGGTCGTGCCGTGGCCCGACCAGGCGAGGTAAGCCGCGAACAGGGCCCCCGCGAGGATCTGGCCGCCGAGTTTCTGGCGAGCCGAAAGGCCCTTGTTCTGGCGCTTCTTGATGATCAGGTAGTCATCGAGCCAGCCGATGAAGGCATAAGCGAGGATGACCGCCATGACGGCGACCACGTCCCGGTGCAGGGTCCCCGAAACGGCGCCCCCGAGGATTGCGATCAAGAGGGCCGGGGCCACGATCAGCCAGCCGCCCATGGTGGGGGTGCCCGCCTTGGCGTGGTGGGACTGAGGGCCCTCCTGGCGGATGCTCTGGCCCATCTTCCAGCGGCGAAGGTACGCGATGAAGGGGCCGCCCGCCACGATCGCAAGCAGCATGCTCACGAGCGGGGTCAGGGACACGGGAAAGGACAGGGTCATGCCGGATGGCCTCCGAGGTGGTGGGTGAGCGCCTGGACGATCTCTTCCATGCGGGTGGAGCGCGAGCCCTTGACGAAGACGCGATCGCCGTCCTTGACGGTCGCAAGCAATTCGGCGATCAGCGCGGGCTTGTCATCGAAGTGGGTGGCCTTGCCCGGCGCCTGATCCGCGATCCAGCGGCTCATCTCACCCACGGTGAAGGCGTAGTCGATGGGCAGGTCCCTTACCGCGTCGCCCACCGCTCGGTGACCGACCTCGGCGTAGGTGCCCAGCTCGCCCATCTCGCCGAGCACCGCGATGCGCCGCCCCTCGCAGGGCTCCTCGCAGAAGCCCGCGAGCGCCGAGCGCACCGACTCGGGGTTGGCGTTGTAAGTCTCGTCCACCACCTCGACCGACCCGAGGCGCAGCACCTGGGCGCGGCCCGGCAGATCGGTGGGAGCGAAGGAGAAGGCATCCGGGAGTTGCAGGCCCAGGTGCCAGGCGACTGCGACAGCGGCCAGGGCGTTGGCGCGGTGATGGGGGCCCGCCACGGGCAACGTCAGGCGGATGCGGCCCTCGCGCTGCTTGGGGCCCGCCTGGTAACAAGCATCGAAGGTGAGACCCTCGCCCTCGGCCCAGACGGTGGCCGTCCCGGGGCGCAGGCTGTAGGTGACGAGCGGCCCCGCATGGTCTGCGGCCTGGGCCATGACCAGCGGGTCGTCGGCGTTGAGGACGGCGGCCATGGCGGGCCCGCCCACGCGGACCAGTTCGCCCTTGGCCCGGGCGATCGCCTCCTGGGTGCCAAGGCGGCCGATGTGGGCGGTGCCGACGTTGGTGATGATCCCCACGTCGGGCCGCGCCACGCTCGCGAGGTAAGCGATCTCGCCGGGGCCGCGCATGCCCATCTCGACGACGACTGCCTTGTCCTCAGCGGTCATGGTCAGGAGGGTCTTGGGCACGCCGATCTCGTTGTTGTAGTTGGCGTGCGTCTTGCCGACCGGCAAGAAGTGGCTCAAGAGAGCGGCGACCGCCTCCTTGGTGGAGGTCTTGCCCGAGGAGCCCGTCACGGCCACGACCGTCAGGCCCAGCCGCTCCCGGTGGTAACGGGCGATGTCGCCGTAGGCGGCAAGCGTGTCCTCGACCCGCACCGCCGCGAGGCCGTCAGGCACCGTGACCCCGTCGCGCGAGACCAAGACGCCGGTCGCCCCGGCACTAGCCGCCTGATCGAGGAAATCGTGGCCGTCGAAGCGCGCGCCCTTGAGCGGGATGAAGAGCGAGCCTTCGCCGAGCTCGCGGGTGTCGGTGGTGATGCCGGTGAAGGGGGCAGCGGCGCTGCCTGCGATCAGGCGGCCGCCCGTGGCCTTCAGGACGTCGTCGAGTGAAAGGGTCATCGGGCGACCGTCCGCTCGGCGATCGCCTCGCGGGCGACCTCTCGGTCGTCGAAGGCCAGGGTCTGGTCGCCGATGATCTGGTAGGTCTCGTGGCCCTTGCCCGCGATCACGACCACGTCGCCGGGGCGCGCTGCGCGGATCGCCGCGTGGATGGCCTCACGGCGATCGACGAAGGCCTCATAAGGGCTGGTGATGCCCTCGGCCACTTGGCGCATGATCGCCTGCGGATCCTCAGAGCGCGGGTTGTCCGAGGTCAAGAAGACGAGATCAGCCCCCTCGGCGGCCACCTTCCCCATCATGGGGCGCTTGGAGGCGTCGCGATCGCCCCCGCAACCGAAGACCACCAAGAGCCGTCCTCGGGTGAAGCCCCGGGCGGTGCGCAGCACGTTCTCCAGGCCATCGGGGGTGTGGGCGTAGTCCACCAGGACCGAGAAGGGGTGATCGGGCGCCGTCACCACCTCGACCCGGCCGGGCACCCCGCCGACCTGCGAAAGGCCCTTGGCGACCGTCTCGAGGTCGAGGCCGAGCGCAAGCGCCGCTCCGGCCGCTGCCAGGGCATTCGAGACGTTGAAGAGGCCGGGCAGCCGGAGCGAGACCGCCGCGCGGCCCCAGGGGGTCACCAGCGTCCAGCGCGAGCCCCCCGCGTGCAGCGACAGGTCCTCGGCCATCAGATCCGCTTCCTGCCCCTGGGCCGAGTAGGTCAGGACCGGGGCGGCGCTTGCGGCCACGAAGCGCGCGTAGGCGGGATCGTCCCGGTTGATCACCGCGCGACCGGTCGCGTTCAGGGCCTCGAAGAGCTTGGCCTTGGCGTCGCCGTAGGCCTCCAGGGTGCCGTGGTAGTCCAGGTGATCGACCGTCAGGTTGGTGAAGACCCCCACGTCGAAGGCCGCGTGCGCCACGCGAGCCTGGTCGAGGGCGTGGCTCGAGACCTCCATCACGACCGCATCCACCGCCGAGCGGCGCATCCGGGCGAAGATCCCCTGTAGTTCCAGGGCCAAAGGCGTCGTGTGGCCGGTCTCGACCACACCGCCGGCGAAGCGGCTGCCCAGGGTGCCGATGAGGCCCGTGGTCTTGCCCGCGGTTTGCAGGATGGCCTCGATCAGGTGGGTGGTGGTGGTCTTGCCGTTGGTGCCCGTCACCCCCACCACCGAGAAGGCCTCGCTCGGGTGGCCGTAGAAGCGCGCTGCAAGCTCCGAGAGGACCCAGCGCGGGGCCTCTACCGGCACGGTCGGTACCCCAAGGTCCTCGGGGTGCGCGGCACGCCAGGCGGCGTCCACCACCACGGCACTCGCGCCCTGCTGAACGGCATCGCCGAGGCGATCGTGCGCGTCCACCCGCGTCCCCTTGAGGGCGACGAAGACGTTGCCCGGCTGGACCAGGCGCGAGTCGTAGGCGACCCCGGTGGCCTCGCCCGAGAAGGGGCGACCCTTGTCGTCGTGGTAGCCTGCGAGGAGATCAGCGAGCAGCATGAGATTTCTCCGAGTCGGAAGGATTGGGGACGTACGGCTGCACGCCCAGGTAGCGCAGGGTCTCGCTCGACACCGCCTGGAAGAGAGGAGCCGCCGTCTGAGCGGCGTAGTGACCCTTCTGGGGACTGTCGATCAGGGCGAGCACCACCAGCTGTGGTTTCTCGGCCGGCACGAAGCCCAGGAACGATGAGATCACGTCGTTGGTGTACCCGATCCCCGACTCCCGCGACTTGTTGGCGGTGCCCGTCTTGCCCGCCACATTATACCCTGGGATCCGCGCCGATTTCCCGGTGCCGCTCTCGACCACCGTGTGGAGCATGGTCAAGACCTCTTTGGCGACCTTGGGCGAGATCACCTGGCTCGGCGAGGCGACGGGGAAGGCCTCGATCAGCGAGCCGTCGGGCGAGACGACCTTGTCGATCAGGCGCGGCTGGTGCAGACGGCCCTCGTTGGCGATGGCACCCGCCGCCGTCAGGATCTGGAGCGGCGTCACCGAGAGGCCGTACCCGTAAGAGATCGAGCTCTGGCGGCCCACCGGCCAGGGCAGCTTGGGCAAGAGGCCCTTGCTCTCACCCTTGATCCCGGAACCGGTGTTCGCCCCGAAGCCGAACTTCTCGAGCATGTCCCGGTGGAACTCGCCGGACATGCGCTGGGCGATGAGCAGCGAGCCCACGTTGGAGGAGACTTCGAGGATCCCTTCGGGCGTCAGCTGTCGGATGCCCGGGGGGGCGTCGTGGTCCGAGATGGTGTGGCCCGCCACCTTGATGTTCGGCCCGCACGGGAAGACGGTCTCGGGGGTAATCCGGCCGCCCTCGAGGGCCGAGGCGACGGTGAAGATCTTGATGGTCGAGCCGGGCTCATAGACGTCGTTGACCGCCCAGTTCTTGATGAGCTCCCACTTGGTCCCCTTGTAGTGGTTGGGGTTGTAGGTGGGCATCACCGCGAAGGCCAGGAGGTTGCCGGTCGAGGGGTCCATGATGAGGACGGCGCCGCGCTTGGCCTGGTGCTTCTCCATGGACTTGGAGAGCTCGCGCTGGGCGATGTGCTGGATCGTCTCGTCGATGGTGAGCACCACCCGCGCCCCGTCGGCCTGGAGGGTCAAGAGGGGGGAGCCCGCGTTCGCGCGCAGGATCTCGCGGCCCCGGGCGTCCACCTGCACGTGCAGCTTCTGGTCGGAGCCGCGCAGCACCTTGTCGAAGCCGTGCTCGATCCCGGCCAGGCCCTGGTTGTCGATGCCGACGAAGCCGAGCAGGGTGGCGGCCAGGGTGTCCTTGGGGTAGAGGCGCTTGCTCTCGCGGATGACGCCGACGCCCGAGATCTTGAGGGCCTTGACGGCCTTGCCCGTCGCCTGGTCCTGCTGGCGGGCGATCCAGCGCCAGTGGGTTCCCTTCAGGCTCGCGCGCAGGTCGGTCTCGCTCATCTTGAGGACGGGGGCGAGGCGCGCAGCGATCCGCTCGGGGGGATCCTCGAAGTCGACCGGCTGGGCGTAAATCGAGCTCGCCTCGACCGAGACCGCGAGCTCGCGGTTGTTGCGATCGACGATCTCGCCGCGGACCGAGGCGAGGCTGATCTCGCGGGTGCGCTGCTTGCGGGCGAGATCCGTCAGGTAGGAAGCCTGGAAGACCTGCAGGAAAAGCATGCGGCCCACCAGGAAGAGGGCGAAGAAGGCGAGCCCGCCGTAGACCCAGCGGCTACGGGCCCGAACGACTTGGGCGCGGGACATGGTCAGTAGGCCTCGGGCACTCCGAAGGTAGGCGGCGCGACCTTCACGGCCTTGGCGCCGCCCGAGGGGGGAGCGGGCACGAAGAGGGCCCCAGGCGCATGGCCCAGGCGCAGGTCAGCCACGGCGCGATTCTCGACGCGATCGGGCGACTCGGCCTTGGCGAGCTCGGCGCGCAGGCGCACGTTCTCGCGGCGCTGGGTGAAGATCTCCGCCTGGATCCGGTTGAGGGAGGCCTCTTGGACGACCGTCAGGACGTAGAGCGCCAGGTTCGCGAGCAAGAGCGCGGCCACCACGACGGTCAACGTCGAGGTCCGCGCGCGGGAGCCGAACAGCACCTTCCAGCCGGTGCGACGGACAGGCGGCGTTCGCAGGGCGGGCAGGGCGCGAGCGTTGGGAGCGGCCGGCATGCTCAAATCCTCCTGGCGACGCGCAGCTTCGCCGAGCGGGCGCGCGGGTTGCGGGCGTTCTCTTCGGGGGTGGCGACCACGGGCTTCGAGGTCAGGATCTCGAGGGTCGGCTTGCGGCCGCAGACGCACATGGGCACGCGGGGCGGGCAGATGCAGCCCTTGGCCTCGTCCCGGAAGAACTGCTTGACCATCCGGTCCTCGAGCGAGTGGAAGCTAATGATCGCAAGGCGGCCGCCGGGCTTGAGCCGCGAGACGGCGGCGGGCATGACCCGCTCGAGCACCCCAAGCTCGTCGTTGACGGCAATGCGCAGGCCCTGGAAGGTGCGGGTGGCCGGGTGGATCCCGTCCTTGGCGCGGGGCACCACGCGTTCGACGACCGAGACCAGATCGGCGGTCGTCTCGAAGGGGCGCTCGGCACGGCGGCCCACGATGGCCCGGGCCACCGCGCGAGAATGGCGCTCTTCGCCGTAGCGCCAGATCACGTCCGCGAGCTCCCGCTCCGGCATGGTGTTGACCAGGTCGGCGGCAGAGGCGACTTGATTGGGATCCATGCGCATGTCGAGGGGCCCTTCCCGCATAAACGAGAATCCGCGGCTGGCCGTGTCCAGCTGGTGGCTGGACACCCCGAGATCCAAGAGGATGCCGTCGAGCGGCTCCTGGGGCCAGACCGGCAGGACCTCCGAGAAGTTGCCGCGCCGGATCTCCACGTTGGAGCCGATGGCCGAGAGGCGACGTCGGGCGGCTTCGATGGCCTCCGGGTCTTGGTCGATCCCGTAGAGCTGGCCCGAGGGGCCAATCGCCTCCAGGATGAGGGCCGCATGGCCGCCGCCGCCCAGGGTCCCATCGAGGACGCGAGCGCCAGGCGCGGGCGCGAGCCACTGCAGCACTTCGCCCGGGAGGACCGGAAGATGATAGTCGCCCGCCACCACGCTAGAGCACGCCTTTCTGCATCGTCTGTGATCGCGCCCACACCGGGCGCGAAGAAGAAATGGGGCGAAACCGCGGTTTCGCCCCGAGCCAGTGGACCTGTAAGCCGAGTTCTGTCCCCCCGCGGGGAGGGCGATCATCTCTCTTGGACGACAGTTACCTGCCGCCTCCAGCGACCTTACCCGGGGAATCGGCGGGTCGCGTCAACTTCCCCTGTTTGGTCTTGCACCGGACGGGGTTTACCTAGCCAGCCGGTCACCCGGCTGCTGGTGGGCTCTTACCCCACCTTTGCACCCTTACCCGACACGTGGACGTTGTTGGCACCAAGCGTGGCGGCAGATGGTTCTGAAAGAAAAACTTCCAAGAAGAGGTCGCATACGCCGCGAAGTGAGGTGCGAAAACTATGTCGGGCGGTATCTTTCTGTGGCACTATCCTCGGGGTTGCCCCCACTGGGCGTTACCCAGCGTCCTACCCTATGGAGCTCGGACTTTCCTCAGAGCCGCTTGCGCGGCCCCGCGATCGCCTGTTCCACTGGCCAAGTGCAGTATAGCAACCGCCGAGGACCCGCGCAACCGCGCCCCGCTCAGCGCCGGCGCCCCGCCGTGGCCACCAGTTCGAGACTGAAGCCATGCCCCAGGCTGTGGGCGCGTCGAAGGGGGTGGATCACCACCTCCGGATGACGCTTGGGGGCCCGACGCAGCGAACTGGTCACCTGCAGCAGGGTGATAAGCCCAACCCGCGGCCCGAAAGACGAGTCGTACGACATGGGAAAGCCTCCTTCCGGATGGGAAACACGCACCATCTCTTCATATTTCTTTAATACTTAGCATAAAGTTGCTTCATCGACCAGGCTTTATTCGGAGAGCTTGACAGGCGAGCAGGCTCCACCTAGAATCCGGAGAAATCGAACAAATTTTCGAACACCTCTCAACTCGCTCGCCCCCACGCTTTCCCTCGGAGGTATCCCACCATGGCCACCTCGATCCGCCCTCACCGCCCCGTCCTCGTCGCCCAGCGCCGCCTGCGCCCCTTGAGCCATCGGCGCTCCTGGCTCGAGCGCTTCTGGGATCCGCGCGAGATGTTCGGCTTCAAGATCACGCTGCTGCTCGGCTGCTACCTACTCTCCGCCGCGATCACCTAGCCCCCGCGGCTGCTTCATCGGGGGCCTGCGCCTTGGCAGGGGCGCGCTGCGATCGCTACAATCGAAGGCGATTCGCATGAAAGGACGGCCCTGATGGCCCCGAAGGGCGCCCCCACTTATTACGACCGGCTCGGCGTCAGCCAAGAGGCCGACGAAGACCAGATCCGCCTCGCCTACCGCACCATGGCCAAGCGCCACCACCCCGACCGACCGGGGGGCGATCCGCGCCGCATGGCCCTGCTCAACGAGGCCTACGAGACCCTGATGGACGAGCGCAAGCGCATGCGCTACGACTCGACCATCAAGCCCACCCAGGCGGCCCCCACGCGCCAGGCAAGGCCCACGAATGTCCCCTTCGTCGATCCCCACGTCTTCTACCAGACGGTCTTCGCCCCGCTCGATGCGACCCTCGATGGGGCCATCGGCAAGTTGCTCGACCAGCTGGACGACCTCTCGGGCGATCCGTACGACGACGCCTTGATGGAGGCCTTCGAGGCAGTGGTCGCCGATGCCCGGCGCCGCTTCGACGAGGGTGGTCGGCGCCTTGCGACCTCCCCCGTGCCGTGGCACTGGCAGGCAACCATCTCCCTCTACGAGCAAGGCATGCGCCAGGTGGGCGACGCCCTCGAAGAGTTCGAGACCTTCCCCCTCAACTACCACCTGGACCATCTGGTGGACGGCCGGGCCATCATGCTCGGCGGTTCCGAGCTGATGACCGAGGCCCGCGAGCGCCTGCGGCGCTGAACACGAGGAGAATCCCCTTGTCCGACGAGATCGAACTCGAACTCTCGCCCCCCTACGCCACCACCGCCGCGTTCTACGCCGACGTGGAGCGCAACCTCGCAGTCGTCTTCGACGCCTACGCCCCCGAGGGGGTCGCCCCCACCTGCCGCAAGGGGTGTGACGCCTGCTGCCACCAGCTGGTGATGATCACCGTCGCCGAGGCGCGCGAGGCCGCCCGCATCCTCGAAACGCGCCCCCGAGAGACGCAGGCGGCAATCCGCGAGCGGATCACCACCTGGCACGAGGCGACGGCCGATCTGCGCCAACGGCTGCAGAGCGGGGCCGACGAGGCCCTCGAGGATCTGGTGGAAGGGATCGCCGCCGACTACTGGCAGCGCCGGGTGCCCTGCCCCTTCCTCGAAGCCGGCTCCTGCGCCATCTACGAGGGACGCCCCCTGGCCTGCCGCCACCACTTCTCGGTCAGCGATCCGGCGCTCTGCGCGACCAGCCGAGACGAGGCGATCGAGGTGGACAACGAGATGGCCGCCGAGTTTTTGGCCGTCATGGACGATGCCTTCTTCCTGGCGCAGGATGCCGTCCCCGAGGACGAGACCGAGATCGGGATGCTCCCCGAGCTGGTCGGCCTCGTCCTGGCCGAAACGATTTAAGCCGCAAAAGCATCGGGGCGGTTGGCACGTGCCAACCGCCCCGATGCTTTTGTGAGTGGTGCTTAGCTTGCGTAGAGCGCCGCCAGTGCCCGCTGACGCTTGGACAGGGCCTCCAGCTCGAACATCAGGAAACTGACCAGATCGGGCTTGCTCGGATCGAGCTCGAGCTCGGCGTCCGAGGCGCTCGGTAGGAAAGCCGAGGAAAACTCCCGGCTCAGGGTGCGGATCAGGCTCGCCTGGCCCGGGTTGAGCTCCAGGACGATTTCCCCGTGCCGCAGGGTGAGGTCGTCCAGCGAAGCGACCGCCTTGCGCCGACGCTTGGGAGCAGTCGTTCCCTCCGTCTTGGGGGTCCGGGGGGTCTTAGCAGGCTTCCGTTCGTTCATGGCGATTCCTCCCTTTGTCTTGATGGCATATCGTGCATGGATCACACACGCATCGAATAATCGTTTTAATACCGGGAATCAATTCCCTCTCAAATCCAATATGGCGATTATAGACCCAAAAATACCGCCGAAAAGAGGGCAACAATCACTTACAATGTGAAGCAAAACGCTACCATGGGGGCTATCTCTCTTTTTCGAGATTTACCTTTCCGAAAAGCGCCACTTCCCGCGCCTTACCGGGTGAACACCCCACTGAAAGCAAGGCATTGCTTTTATTAGCGCCCTTCCCTAAGCTTCCTTAAGAAATCTCTCGGATCATTAATCCAACGAGCGCTTTTGCGCATCAACAGGGCAACACGGGGAAAGGCCCCGGGAGCGTGACGCTCCCGGGGCCTTTCTTCTTAATGAACGATTTAGTTGCCGTTTTGCATCCGCTCGCGCTGCTCGCGGGTCCGCGCGATGGCCTGCTCCAGCTCCGCGTTGCCCTTGACGATCTGCTCGAGCTTGTCGAGCCGCGAGTCGGTGAAGAGGCCCGTCAGGTTCGCGAAGACCGTGGACTTGATGAAGAGGGTCTTGGTCTTCTCTTCCTTGAGGCCGTTCAGGGTCTCGTCGAGCTGGCCCTGATCCTTGGCGTCGCGCAGGATGTCCAGGATCCGGTCCTGCTCGCCGCCCGAGGTGAAGCCGTCGTACAGGTTGCGGATGAGCTTGGCCTTCTGCTCGGGCGACGCCAGGCCGATCTCCGTGGGGGAGAGGGCCAGGGTCTCGTCGTCCAGCGCACGCTTCTCCTTGCGCTCGATCTCCTTGCCGTCCTCGCCCTTCTCCTTGACCACCCGGGTCTTGTTCCGGGCCGAGAGATCGCTCAGACGACCGGTCATATCGCCGTAGGCGTCATGGGCACGCTTGACGATCGCCTCGAAGTCGGGCCGCTCGGCATCGTCGCCGGGAATCTTCGCAAGGCGCCCATCGGCGGTTTCCAGGTGCTTCTTGGCCTCACCGAGGCTCTTCCAGGCGCTCGGCTGCGGCATCTGGAGGAGGCCCACCTTGGCCTTGGCGACCTGCTGGGCTGCCTCGTGGGCCTTCTGAGCCGTATCCTGAGCTTCCTGGGCGCGCTTGAGCTGGTCTCGCAGGCCGTCGGCCTCCGAGGGAGCGGGCTTGAGGCGCAGGGTCTCGCCGGCGAAGATGCGATCGCCGGTCGAGGTGCGGGTGCGGCCCCGGGTGATCTCGGGGTTGAGTTCGAGCAAGGTCTGCTGCGAGACGCCGACGCGCGCCGCAATCTTGGCGAGGGTGTCCCCCGGGCGGACCACGTACTGATCGGCCCGCCCCTTGAAGGTGTCCGGCGAGGACGCGGGAGCTGCGGCCTTGGGCTGCTCCTCGGCCTTGGGGGGCTCGGCGGCGCGGCGCGTAGGCCCGGCGGTCTGGGGGGTAGTCGGTTTGTTGATCTGCATGACGATACTCCCTGTCGAAAAGGGGCTAGCGAGGCATGCCCGTCACGGATGCCGTGAACGCGGCCTGCATGTCCTTGTTGCCGCCGAACGGCCACCAGCTCTTGAGCTTGCCGGCCATCGCCACCTTGGCCGCGTCCGGCATGCGTTCGATCCAGCGCGCCCCGACCGAGGCGCCCATGGTCTGGCCCAGCCGCTCCACGTCGTCCTTGCTGAGGACGCTGACCAGATTGGTGTAGTAGGAGGGTGCGAAGGTCGCCCCGGGCGCGGGATCGCCGAACAGGGCCGCCAGGGTCTGGTCGCGGAAGGAGCGGGTGAGATCCTCGAGCATGCGGTTGAGGCCCTTGCCGCCCCCGCCGAAGTAACCATCGAGGGCCGTGGCCATGCCGTCCAGCTCGCCCTGCTGGCGCGCCAGATCGGAGATCGAGACGACGGCGGCCTGGTCTTCGCTGCTGGTGCGGCCGTCGAGCAGGATCTTGATCATCTGGGCCTTCTGCTCGGGCAGCGAGGCATAGAAGAGGTCGAAGTTGCTGTTGACGATGTCGCGAACCATCTTGTGGTCGGCGTTCTGGAGGATCTGGGCGAGCTGCTTGACCTTGGGGTCGTTGGGGTCCTTCTTGCTCGGGCCCGAGGTGCCGTTGGCGCCGTTCGTCCCGTTCGCACCGTTCGCCCCATTGGTGCCCGTGGTGCTCATGCTGCCCGGCGAGGTGTTCGGCACCTGGCCGTTCTGGGGGGTGTCCCAGTTGGCCGGCATCTGCGCCTTGTCCCACTGCACCGGATCCGCGTAGCGGGCCACGACGGGCTCGGCGAAGCGCGGCACGATGCCGCCGCCGCTCGCCACCGGGGCGGCCGGCTGGAAGGGGATGTTGGCCTGGGGCTGCATCTGGCCCGTGGTCCCGAGGGGGGTGGCCGTTCCGCTCGCCTGGGTCCCCAGGTCCCCGAGCGGGGTGGGGGTGCCGCCGACGGCGGTCGTCGTGCCCGAATAGGTCGCAGGGGTCGTGCCGGGCAGGGCCCCGAGCGGGCTCACCGTGCCGGGGGCCGCCGCCGCGGGCGTGGTGCCGGGCAGCGCGCCCAGGCTCTGGGCGGTGCCGCCGCCCGCTAGGACCGGCGAAGGCGTGGTGGCCTGCTCCAGCGCCACCTGCATCATGGCGAGCTGCTGGGAGGCGAGCTCCTTGGCCTCGCCCTCGGGCATGGCCTTGAGGGCGGTCTCGGCGGCCGTGTAGGCGGTGCGCGCCTTGGAGATGGCCTCTTGCTGGAAGGCGCGGATATCCGCCTCGGGGATCTGGCCGAGCACCTTGCCGGCGGCGTCGAAGGCCTTGAGGGCGCCGTTGAAGGTGACGCTCGCGTCGTTGAAGGGGGTGGACGGATCGGCGGCCCCTTCGGGGTACTGGGCGTTGAAGTCGGCGAGGATCTGGGCGACCTTGTTGGCGAAGGTCGGGCGCTCGGCGTCGCTCTCGGGGATCAAGGCGAGCATCTTGGTGGCCGAGTCAACGGTCGAGGCGGCCACCTCCCGGCCGCGATCGCCCGCGTCGGCCGCCGGCTGGATCGAAGCCTGGTTGATGTAGTCCTTGGCCGCCTGCACCACCTTGTTCGAGGCGGTGGTGGTCTTGGCCGGATCGATCTGCTTGGGCTCGGGCGCACGCAGGCGGACCGTATCGCCGGGATAGATCAGGCGACCGTCAGCGGCGCGGGGCTTGCCGTTGTCATCCTTGCCCGTCTTGAAGAGCTCGGGGTTGAGGGCCTTGAGCTGGTCGAGGCTGACCTGGTGCTTGGCGGCGAGGACCGAGAGGCTATCGCCCGCCTTGACGCTCACCTGCTCAGGGATGGCCTGGCGAGAATCGCTCGCAGGCTGCTTGGCAGGCTCGGCCGGCTTCGCGGCGCTCGCGTCGGGGGCCTTCTCGGGCACCGCCTCGGGAGGCTTCTCGGTGGGCTGAAGCTTGGCGAGCGACGTGCCCCGCAACGGAGCCGCGCTGGCGCGCCCTGCACCCGATTGATCTGCCGCTCTGACCATCTCGCCGACTCCTTTTCCACATGGGACCGCTTGTTCTTTATCCTTCCCTGAGGCGCCCCGCTTGTCACCTTAACCGACATTTAACGCCCGACGAAGAACGGTTACTTGGCCGGAGCGTGGGGGTATAGGCTCGCAAGAGAGGCCGAGAGAGGTGATGTAGACGATGCTGCCGCTGTGGTTCTGGCTGATGCTGTGGGTAGTTTCGACGTACTGGCTGGTGCGGGTCGTCGGCAAGCCGATCATCGAAGCGGGCCGCGCCCAGCGCCTGGCCGCCGAGGCCGCGGCGCAGGAAGCTGCTGCGCAAGCAGCCCCTTCGGCGGATGAGGGCACCGGCCTGACGCCCCTCTGGATCCACCTTGAAGGTCTGACGCTCGGCCTTCAAGGCGCGGACGTCGAGGCGCTGTACGGCACGCCTGAGCTGGTCGAGCAGCCCACCGAGGAGACCGAGCGCTGGCGCTACCCCATGACCGCCGAGGGCGAGGACGGGCAACCCGTGACCGGGACCCTGGTGCTCGAATTCGAGCGCGGCAAACTCACCGGCAAGGCCTTCGAGCAGATCGATTCGCCCGAGCAGGCCGTCTTGCCAAGCGAAACGGAGGCCCCTGACGAGGCCTCCGTTCCAGAGAGCGAAGCTGTCGCCGCTCTTTAGTGCATTTCCTTGATCCAGGCGAGAAGCTTCTGAGCGGCGGGGAAATCGCCGCCCTTGCGCTGGATGGCGTCCTCGAGGTTGGCCATGGCGTCGTGCATGCCTTCGTGGCCGCCCATGTTGACGGCCTCCTCGAGCTTCTCGCGCACGCCCTTCTCCTTGAAGGTCAAGAGGGCGAGGGCGTGGTTGTAGCGACCCTGAGCGGTCCCCTTGGCGGCCTTCGAGAAGGCGATCGCCTCGGCCTTGTTGCCGAGCAGGATGTGCAGCCAGCTCAGGCTGACGATGACCCGCACGTCGTTCGGGGAATCCTTGTAGAGGGCCTGGAAGTGGGCGAGCACTTCCTCGAGGGGGGCGCCTTCCTCGTAGCGCTTGAGGCCTTCTTCGTAGCGGCCTTCGGTCGTCTGGGTGGTCATTCTGGTTGCGTCTCCTCGGTCTATCGCTTGGGGGGCCCGGCGGGCCATGCCTCCCATGATAGGGAGCCAACCCCCAGGCTGCAAGCCTCACGCGCCTTCAAACAAGCAATCGTTCATCGGGTCGCAACAAGACTGTCACGAATGTCGGTTAGTTTGAAGGGTCCGGTCGGTATAATCCCCTCAGAGCCGAACAAGCGGCTATTCCCGCAGGTCCCTCGCCCTTCCCCCGTACGGAGGCCGTCTTCATGAGACGCATGCGTGGCACGATCCGGTACCTTGCGGGCTTCGCCCTCGCCGCCCTCGTCATGGCCGCGACCGAGACGGGCTTCCCCTCGGGAGCCCAGGGCGACGACTACACCCATGCGCTCATGGCGGCCGCTCCGAACGTGGAGAAGCCCCCCGTCGAGTGGCTCCTCTCCCCCCACTCCGATGTCCGGCCCGCGGGGGTCCCGATCGACATGATCGTCATCCACGACACCGAGACCCCCGGCGTCAAGGACGCCAAGACCATCTGGCGCCACTTCGCCAATCCCAACAGCCAGGTCAGCGCCCACTACATCATCGGCAAGGCCGGCGAGATCGTGCAGTGCGTGCCCGACCACCTGCGGGCATGGCACACGGGTGAGAGTTACTACCAGGGCCAGGACCACCTCAACGACCGATCGATCGGCATCGAGCTGGTCAACGCCCAGACGGGCAGCGATCCCTTCACCAACGCCCAGTACCGCTCCTTGATCCAGCTGGTGGCGTACCTGGTCGCCACCCACAACATCCCCCTGGAGCGGGTCGTGGGGCACAAGGACATCACCCTCAAACCCGAGGTCAAGAAGGACCCCGCCGCCAACTTCAGCTTCTCGCGCATGTTCGAGGGGGTACGCATCGCCCTCTCGCCCGAGGCGACGCGGCAGGCGAACATCGGGGACCGCCCGCCGCGCTGAGCCGGCTCTCCGCCCCACGGTGGGGAGGGAGGCTCAAGGGGTGAGGCTATCGAGCTGCAGCTCGAAGCTCGAGGTGGCCACCCCGAGCGCATTCCCGTTGATGGGCACCGAGTAGGTGGCGAAATCGCGCTGCCGCACGAGCCCCACCCCGCGCGCCAGCCAGTAGTGCGTGACGGGGGCCCCGTTCGCGGCGATCTGCTGGCCCAGGTGGACGGTCTGGTAGGTGCCCGCCGGGACCGAGACGCTCTCCTCGCCGAGCGAGAAGGCCCGCAGGGCCGGGATCTCGGAGCCCGAGGCCGGCAGGACCTCGGCGCCGGCGGGGGTGAAGATGCCCGCCGAATACCGCAACGACACCCCTTGTTCGTCCGACGTCACCGTGCCGTCCGGCAATACCCGGACGACCGCGGTGCCGCTGCCCGTCTCCGTCTGGCCGTTCTGGTCGGTGGCCCGGGAGGTGGTGCGGATGGTCGCCTGCGTGGGCGCGTAGGCGGTCGCCTCGAAGGTCATGGTGCCGGTCACCCGGCTGCTGTCGGTGGCGAGGGGCCCCGGCAGCTCGTTGACGGCGGTGAAGGAGTAGTTCGCGCGGTAGCTGCCGCTGGGGGGGAAGTAATAGTCGCGCGGCTGCATGCCGCCCCCTTGGCTGATCGAGGCGGGCGAACCGGGCGGGCGCCCCACCTGAGCGCCGTCGCCCGGCGCGGCGCCGGCGTTGCAGGCGGCAAGGACCAGGGTCGTGGCTCCCAGGAGCCCGGCAAGCAAGGGATAGTGGCGGGTCATGGATCCTCCTCTCCCGACGGGTTGGCACCGGACACTTAAGCGCATGGCCGGCTGCACGGGAAGGGCCATTTGGCCGAGCCTTTCCGCCATGACCCCCGAACGCCTCGTCACCTCTTTGGACAAACAAGCGCAAGTTTGGCATCCTAAATGCGGATAACCGATCCGCCAAACCTCGGATCATGAAAAAGGAGACGTCCGAACGCATGCGCATCCCCTCCCCTCGCCTCTGGTCAAGCCTCCTGGCGCTCGGCGTCCTCACCGGTTGCAGCCTGCCCATGGCCGCCCCGAGCAACGGGGGTGAGCGCGCCCTGATGCAGGCCCTCGAGGCCAAGGCCCGCGTGCCGCTCGCCATCCCCTACAAGACCTCGGACCAGCTGACCCAGCTGGTCAACAACGAGATGGACCTCTGGGGCGTCACCGACGACGTGGCCTACGGCACCGGCAGCAAGCGCACCGTCGAGACGGCCAAGAAGCTGGGCCTCACGCCCACCCACCGCAGCAGCGTGCGCCTCGACAACACCTACGACCCCAAGTACCGGACCTACGAGCAGATGGTCTCGGACATGAAGGGCCTCGCCGCCAAGTACCCCCAGCTCTGCAAGCTGGTGGACCTGGGCGATTCGTGGGAGAAGAGCAAGGGCAAGGCCAACCGCGACATCTGGGGCCTGCGCATCGGCACCAGCGCCCCCGACACCAAGCCCGGGGTGGCCTTCTTGGGTGAGCATCACGCCCGTGAGCTCGTCACCTCCGAGATCACCTACATGGTCGCCGAGCACCTGCTGGCCAACTACGGCAAGGACGCGGACGTGACCTTCGCCGTGGACAACCGCGAGATCTGGGTGGTGCCCATGGTCAACCCCGACGGCCACGTGCTGGCCGAAGAGGGCAAGGACTGGCGCAAGAGCACCACCACCGCCTACGGCCTGAGCACCTTCGGCTTCGGCCCCGAGGGACCGGGGGTCGACCTCAACCGCAACTACGGCTTCTCATGGGACAAGGCCCCCGTCGGCAGCTCCAAGAACCCCTCGGATGCGACCTTCCGTGGGTCGGGCCCCTTCTCGGAGCCCGAGACCCAGGCCATGAAGAGCCTGCTCACCGGCCACAAGTTCACCTACTGCATGAGCTACCACTCGTTCAGCAACGCGATCCTCTGGCCCTGGGCCTACACCCACGACGCGCCGGCCGACAAGCGCCTCGCGGCGGTCGGCAACAAGATCGCGAAGCTCGCGGGCTACCACGGCAAGCAGTCCGCCGACCTCTACGTCCACGGCGGCACCACCAACGACTGGGCCTACGGCGAGCTCGGGATCTTCACCTACACCAGCGAGATGGGCTCGTACCAGGACGGCTTCGATCCCCCCTTCACCAAGGTCGCCCAGTTCTGGAAGGAAAACCTGCCCGGGGCCATGTTCATGCTCAAGACCGCCGACGACCCCACCGCGGTCTACGGCCCCGAGGTCGAGAAGCCTCTGACCGAGGGCGCGGCCCTTGCGGCCCCCGGTGCGATCGCAGCCGAGGCCTTCTTCGACCGTCCCGGCCAGGCCGGCACCGGTCTGGCGCTCGCCAAGACGACCGGCGGCTTCGAGGCCCCCAAGAACGCCTCGCGCCGCCTCGCCCTGGTCCACGCCAAGGACGCCAAGGGGAACTGGGGTCCCTACACGGCCGTTTGGACCCGCTAAGCTAGTCAGCAAGCCAATTCGAGCAGCGGTGGACGCGGATCCACCGCTGCTTGTCTGTTGCAAGGGCCCCATCGTTTTGTTACAGGCCCGTGACGAGCGTCCGGTGATTTGCTAGGATTAAAGCCAACGTTAACGGCCCTTTAGGTACATGGGCCGAGCCCCCTCCAAGGCCCCGAGCGCCTCTGAGCTCGAACGAGCCGCCTCGAGCGCTCCTGAAAGGAGTTTGTGACACTTCGATGGGCGTTTCCAACAAGAACTACTTCCTGCTGAGGAAGTTGCACCAGTTCACCGGCGCGATCCCGCTGGGTGCTTACCTGCTTGTGCACCTTCTCGTCAACTCCTACTCGACTATGGGTTACGCCGAGTTCGACGAAAAGGTCCACCTCCTCGAGTCCATGCCGATCCTGATCGCCATGGAGATCGGCCTCATCTACTTGCCGCTCATCTACCACTCGCTGTTCGGCATCTGGGTGGGCTTCATCGCCAAGAACAACCCCCTGCGCTTCCCCTACGCCCGGAACTGGAACTTCGCGATCCAGCGCTGGACCGGCTTCTTCATGCTCTTCTTCCTGGCTTACCACGCCTGGTTCATGCGCTTCCAGGGCACGCCCATCGGCGAGATGGTCAAGAACGTCGGCTTCGCCGGCTCAGGCTACGCCAAGGTCGTCGAGCACCTGGCGAGCAACGGCATGATGGCCCTGTACGCGGTCGGCCTGATCGCCACCACCTACCACTTCGCCAACGGCCTGTGGGAGTTCTGCATCGACTGGGGCATCACCGTCAGCATGAAGGCCCAGCAGATCTCGGCCATGGTGATGATCGTGGTGTGGCTCGGCGTCTCGGCCCTCGGCCTGATGTCGATTGCAGGCTTCCGTAACCCGGCGCTCATCGAAGAGGCCAAGCAGGTCCAGCCCGCCGCGGCGGGTCATTCCCACGGGGAGGTTTACTAATGGACGCGAATCGCATCATCGTCGTCGGCGGCGGTCTTGCCGGCCTGATGACCGTCATCAAGGCCGCCGAAGCCGGCGTGCACGTGGACCTCTTCTCGCTGGTGCCCGTCAAGCGCTCGCACTCGGTCTGCGCCCAGGGCGGCATCAACGGCGCCGTCAACACCAAGGGTGAGGGCGACAGCCCCGCCATCCACTTCGACGACACCATCTACGGCGGCGACTTCCTGGCCAACCAGCCCCCCGTCAAGGCCATGTGCGAGGCGGCCCCGCACGTCATCAACCTGTTCGACCGCATGGGCGTGCCCTTCAACCGCACCCCGGAAGGCCTCCTCGACTTCCGTCGCTTCGGCGGCACCAAGCACCACCGCACGGCCTTCGCCGGCGCCACCACCGGCCAGCAGCTCCTCTACGCGCTGGACGAGCAGGTCCGTCGCTGGGAGTCCCAGGGCAAGGTGACCAAGTACGAGGGCTGGGAGTTCCTCTCGGCGATCCTCGACGACGAGGGCATCTGCCGCGGCGTGGTCTGCCAGAACGGCAAGACCATGGAGATCAAGGCCTTCACCGCAGGCGCGGTCGTGCTCGCCACCGGCGGCAACGGCATGGTCTTCGGCAAGAGCACCAACTCGCTGATCAACACCGGGACCGCTCAGGGTGCCGTCTACCAGCAGGGCGCCTTCTACGCCAACGGCGAGTTCATCCAGGTCCACCCGACCTCGATCCCCGGCGGCGACAAGCTCCGCCTCATGTCCGAGTCGATCCGCGGCGAGGGCGGCCGGGTGTGGGTGCCTTCCGACGGCAAGGACGGTCGTCCCCCCGCCGGCGAGCCCTGGTACTTCCTCGAGACCATGTACCCCGCCTACGGCAACCTGGTGCCCCGCGACATCGCGACCCGCGCCATCTTCCAGGTCTGCGTCGACATGAAGCTCGGCGTCGACGGCGAGAACCAGGTCTACCTGGACGTCAGCCACCTGGATCCGCACATGCTCGAGCGCAAGCTCGGCGGCGTGCTCGAGATCTACGAGATGTTCGTCGGTGACGACCCCAAGAAGGTCCCGATGAAGATCTTCCCCGGCATGCACTACACCATGGGCGGCCTGTGGGTCGACTACGACCAGATGACCAACATCCCCGGCCTGTTCGCGGTCGGCGAGTGCGAGTACCAGTACCACGGCGCCAACCGCCTGGGTGCGAACTCCCTGCTCTCGACGGTCTACGCCGGCATGGTGGCGGGCCCCTCCTCGGTCAAGTACATGAAGGCCCAGGCCAAGGTCGAGGTGAAGCCCTCGGTCGCCGAGGCCGCCGTCAAGCGCGAGACCGACCGCTACAACCAGATCCTGAACATGAAGGGGACCGAGAACCCCTACGTGCTGCACAAGGAGCTGGGCGAGTGGATGACGGACAACGTGACCGTCGTGCGCTACAACGACCGCCTCGAGAAGACCCTGGCGCACCTGGACACCCTGTCCGAGCGCTGGAAGAAGATCAACATCGACGACGTCGGTCCCTGGAGCAACCAGGCGGTGCCCTTCACCCGCCAGCTCTGGAACATGATCGAGATCGCCAAGGTGATCACCAAGGGCGCGCTCTTGCGCAACGAGAGCCGCGGTGCCCACTACAAGCCCGACTTCCCCGAGCGCGACGACGCCAACTTCCTGAAGACGACCATGGCCCGCTGGACCGCCAACGGCCCCGAGATCACTTACCAGGAAGTCGATACCAGCCTGATCAAGCCCCGCCCGCGTAAGTACGACGTGGACAAGGAAGCCGCGGCCAACGTGCCCGCGCCCGGCTCGGTCGAGGCGACCACCTCGGCCGTCGGCATGCACACCGAGGACCGCAAGCTCAGAGAGGAGTCGAAGTAATGCCTCCCGCCACCGTCAGCCTTCGAATCAAGCGCCAGGAGGGGCCCAATGCGGCCCCCCGCTGGGAGGAGTTCAAGGTCCCCTACTCCAAGGGCATGAACATCATCATGTGCCTGATGGAGATCCAGCGGAACCCGGTGAACGCCAGTGGCCAGAAGACCACCCCGGTCATCTGGGAAGCCGTCTGCCTCGAGCAGGTCTGCGGCTCCTGCTCCATGGTGATCAACGGCAAGCCTCAGCAGGCTTGCGCCTCGCTGGTGCAGAACCTCGCCCCCAACGGCGAGACCATCACCATCGAGCCCATGGGCACCTTCCCCATCGTGCGTGACCTGGTGGTCGACCGCCAGCGCATGTTCGACGCCCTCAAGAAGGTCCACGCCTGGATCGACATCGACGGCACCCACGACCTGGGCCCCGGCCCCCGTCAGAGCCCCGAGACCCAGGAAGTCACCTACGCCCTGTCGCGCTGCATGACCTGCGGCGTGTGCCTCGAGGCCTGCCCCAACGTGAACGAGCGCTCGCCGTTCATGGGGCCTGCGGCCGTCAGCCAGGTGCGCCTGTTCAACCTGCACCCCTCGGGATCGATGCACAAGGCCGAGCGCCTCGACGCGCTCAACGACATCGGCGGCGTCAACGACTGCGGCAACTCGCAGAACTGCGTCCGGGCCTGCCCCAAGGGCATCCCCCTGACGGAGTCGCTGGCTGCCATGAAGCGCGACACCACCGTCCACGGCCTGCTGGGCTTCCTCCAGCTGCCGTAAGGTTCAAGCTTGGCGGGGGCAACCGGTAGCGGTTGCCCCCGTCGCTTTGAGAGGCCATCATGAAAAAGTTCCTCGCCCACGGCTGCATGCTCGTCGGCATGCTGCACATGCCCGTCGCCCTCTACTTTGGCCTGACCCAGGGGATGGGGCCGGAGATGACCGTCTTCTTCTCGGGGCTCGGTTTCTTCTGGGGCGGTTACGTCCTCAAACGCGCGTTCGGAGTCTAAACACCCATGGCAAGCCTGATCACCGCCCAGCGGGGCACCCGCGACGTCCTTCCCCCCGAGTCTCTTCTCTGGAACAAGATCGAGGAGACCGCCCGGAGCTTCTTCGCGCGCTACCACGTGCTCGAAGTCCGCACCCCCATCTTCGAGGCCACCGAGCTCTTCACCCGCGGCATCGGCGAGGCCACCGACATCGTGAGCAAGGAGATGTACTCCTTCGTCGATAGGGGCGATCGCTCCATCACCCTGCGCCCCGAGGGAACGGCCGGCGTGGTCCGCGCCTACCTCCAGGGCAAGCTCGCCTCCACCATGCAGGGCCCGGTCAAGCTCTGGTACGCGGGGCCCATGTTCCGCTACGAGCGGCCCCAGGCGGGTCGCCAGCGCCAGTTCAACCAGATCGGGGTCGAGGTGCTCGGCACCAGCGACCCCAAGGCCGACGCCGAGGTGATCACCCTCGCCCTCGATATCTTCGCGGCCCTGTCGGTCTCGAACCTGCGCGTCGAGCTCAACAGCCTGGGCTGCGAAGACTGCCGCCCGGCTTACCGCGAGCGCCTCGTCGCCTACTTCGCCGAGCGTCAGGCCGACTATTGCACCACCTGCCTGGACCGGATGGAGACCAACCCCCTGCGGGTGCTGGACTGCAAGGTTCCCGCCTGCAAGGACCTGAACCGCGAGGCCCCCAGCCTCCAGGACGTGCTGTGCGAGGGCTGCCGCGAGCACCAGGCCAAGCTCTTCGGCTACCTGGACGCGGTGGGGGTGAAGCACCAGCTCAACCCGCGCCTGGTGCGCGGGCTCGACTACTACACCCGGACCGTCTTCGAGATCGTCGCCGAGGAGAAGCTGGGCAGCCAGGACACGGTCTGCGCCGGCGGCCGCTATGACAAGCTGGTCGAAGAGTGCGGCGGCCCGCCCACCCCTGCGGTCGGCTGGGCCTTCGGTGAGGAGCGCCTCGCCATCCTGCTCGAAGCCTCCACCCCCAAGGATGCGATCGATCTCTACGTGGCGGCCATGGGGCCCGAGGCCGAGGTCGCGGGCTTCAAGCTCGCCCACGGCCTGCGCAACCACGGCGACTGGCGGATCGAGTGCGGCTTCGGCGATCGCAAGCTCAAGAAGCAGCTGGAAGTGGCCGACAAGCTCGGCGCCCAGTGGGTGGCGATCATCGGGGAGGCCGAGCTCGAAGCCGGCGAGATCCAGCTCAAGAACCTCGCCGCGCGCACGACCCAGACCGTCGCCATGGACGCGGAGTCGCTCGCGGCGGCCCTGACGGCCGCGCTGCCCGAGAGCGGCTCGTAGCTCGCAAGCCTGCTATAATCAAAGCGCGTGTCACCCTCGGGTGCCCCCCGCCGTTGGATTAGGAGACATTCGAAATGAAAAAGGGAATCCTCGTGCTCGCGGCCCTCGCCATGACCTTGACGGCGGGCAACGCGATCGCCTGCGGCGACAAGGCCGCCTGCGGCAACGGGACCTGCGCCATGGACAAGAAGGCGCACGCTGCCCCCAAGGCCGTCGCCAAGCCCGCCAAGGCCGTCAAGAAGGACGCCTGCCAGCTCTCGACCAAGCTCGAAGTGCTCGGCATGGAGTGCGCCAACTGCTCGGACCACGTGACCCAGAGCCTCAAGGGCGTCAAGGGCGTCGAGGCCGTCTCGGTGGACCTCGAGACCGGCATCGCCTCGGTGGATTACTGCTCCATGCAGCTCAAGGACACCAAGGCCCTGATCAAGGCCGTCGAGAAGGCCGGCTATGACGCCAAGCTCGCCGCCGCAGCCCCCAAGGCCGCGCCCGCCAAGGCTCACCACTAAGCCTTCGAAAAATCGCTCGCAGGAGCCCTCGCCAGCTTGGCGGGGGCTCCTGCTGTTGCGCACAGCGCGCGAGGATCAGGCTGCCCCAAGCGTCAAGCGAGCTTTACTTTCGGAAGATCGGGCATCCCCTTTCGCGCCCTCTTGCGCTATCCTCGCTCGAACCGAACGTCACTTGCTCGTCCGAAGGAGGGAAGCCCGCATGATGAAGGGGAAGGTCCACCCGATGAACGCGACGCGCCTGTCGCTCGTCGTCATCGCCTCGATGGCCTCGACCCTCGGCTGTGCACAGGCTCCGGCCATTCAGCCCCCTCAGCCCGCCCCCCAGGCGGAAGCACCCAGCCAAGAAGCAGCGCCGGCCCCGATCCCCCACGCCGTGACGCCCGCGCAGCAAGCCCGGACATTCGGCGGCCCGCTGCGCGTCCCGCCGCGTGCCGCGTTTGCAAGCCCCGGCTTCGCGCAGAGCCCCGGCCGCTACGGTGGCGCCATGGGTTATCAGGGAGGCGCCAACCTGAGCTCCTGGCCCAACAGCACGCTGCGCGACGCGCTCTGGGCGCAACTACTCGGCCCCAACCCCGCCCAGACAGGGCAGGGGAGCTGGGGTTACGCCAGGGGCGGCACAAGCAACGGCGAGACCTCGTATTAGCCCATCAGGCCGTTTCCCCGGCGCTTCGGGGAAACCATGGCCGGAGCCCCCGCCGAACGGCGGGGGCTCCGGCCATGGGAGGGCCACCTCCTGTCCAACGATAAGCGAGCCCTGGTGCGGCGTTATTTGGGGCGGCTCGTCCAAACGCATCCCTCGGAGCCCTCCCGTATGGTGTCGGCTATGAGTAGCCACTCACCAAACGAGAGGTTTCGATCGCTACTCCATTTAAGGAGGTAGTCGTCCATGTCTGGATCCAAGCTCTTAGGAGCGAGCGTTTGCGCGCTGCTCGCCGCGACCGTCGGATGCGCCGAGCTTCCTAGCCAGCCCGGCCAGCGTACCTCGAACGCGCAGTCCCCCACCCGCAGCATCCAACAAGGCGGCTTCGCCGGTAACCAAGGGACTCAGGTGGGCGTCGGCGGCGGGCCCGGTGGCATCAACCAGGGTCTCGGCCAGACTGCTGGCGTGGTCGGCGGCGGCGGTGGCCCGGGCGGCGGCGCCTTCAACCAGGGCACCCAGGTTGGCGTCGGTGGTGGCCCCGGCGGCATCAACCAGGGTCTCGGCCAGACGGCAGGTGTCCTCGGCGGCGGCGGCGGCCCGGGCG
>JAGIBK010000012.1 GCA_017744355.1 bacterium
CTCAGCCCTCGAGGCGCCTCCCCTGCGAAGGGTCGAGGCGCCTCGGGCTTTTTGTGCCTGAGCCTTGAGGTCCATGCTACGATCTTGCCTGTAAGTGCGTGGAAGCGCCCGCGGCTATCAGGAAGGAGGCCTGGCTTGGAACCTGCCGCCTTACGGGACCCTTTGCAGGCCCAACGGGTTGCGCTGTGTCGCCATACTTCCGACGATCTCGCCTACTTCCTCGAGTGGTACGCCGATCGTGAATTGGCCCGCCTGACGCGCCACGACCAGACTCCTCTCAGCCGCAGTCAGATCGTCACCTACTTTCAGACGATCATCATGCCCAGTTCGGCTCGGGGCCACTGCTTCGGCATCCAAGCCACCGATAGCACCCCACCTCGCCTCATCGGCACCTGTTCGCTGACGGACCTCGCGCATGAGACCGGGACCCTCCGCATTCTCATCGGTCCCCACGAGTGCTGGGGCAAGGGCTATGGCACCGAGGCGGTTCGCCTACTCGTCGCTTACGGCTTCGAGCACCTGAAGCTGCGTGAGATCGTGCTCGGGGTGTTTGACTTCAACGAACGGGCCATCCGCTCCTATGAGCGGGTCGGCTTCAGGCATGCCTCGACAATCCGCCTGAACATGCCGCTCGGTCTCCCACCCGCCCAGGAATACCTGATGACCATCACCCCTACCAGCTTTCAACACCCGAAAAACGAGAGGTCGAATTGAGCTTCGCCCCTGATACTTTCCGCTCGTTCCTGCAGACCCGTTGGCTTGGGCAAGACCTCGCGCACTTTGCCGATATCGACTCGACCAGCGCCCATCTCAAGCGCGAAGCGCGAAGCGGTACCGCGCTTACCGAAGGCCTCGTCGTCTTGGCCGATGCGCAAAGCGCAGGCTACGGCCAGCACGGACGTGCCTGGAGCTCTGCGGAGCAAAGTGGCCTTTACACCTCCATCTGGTTGCCCGCTCATTATGCCCAGCGCCCTCTCACGCTGCTGGCAGGCGTCGCGACGGTCGAGGCGCTTCGCGAGCTGACCGCTCAAGAGAGCATCGGCCTCAAGTGGGTGAACGACCTGGTGGCCCAGGGCCGAAAACTAGGTGGCATCCTGGCGGAGATGGTCGGAGGTCCCGGCAACACGGGAGGGCGTCATGGGCTCATCCTTGGGATCGGCCTGAACCTCGCGGCTCAGGAGGCACGGCCTGAGGCGATCGCCCTTTCTCACCTGGCGCCGCTCCCTTCGCGCGAGCAAATCCTCGCGTCCATGCTCAATCGCCTGGAGCACTGGCTCGATCGGGTCACGACCGAGGGAGAGGAGGTCCTATGCGATCGCTGGCGCACCTACTCCGTCACCTTGGGCCAACACGTGCGGGCCCAGCTACACACGGAGACGATCGAAGGCTTCGCCGAGGACATCACACGCACGGGTGCCCTGTGCATCCGGCGCCCGGACGGCACCATGCGCGAGATCGCAAGCGGCACCGTGCGGCTGGCGGACGGCCGCTACTGCTAGACGACGAACCTGTGACGGATCGCATAGTGACGGCCGGCCTCCGCGCCTACACTTGGAGTGCATCTCAGATCGGTTTCGCCCTAGCAGAGAGGGGTTGCGCGTGTTAGCCATCCAGGCCATCGATATCGAGCGCTGTGACAACAAGGCCTACTGCGGGACGCTGGAGTACCAGACGGTTTACCGCTCGGGCGTGCTGCTCTGGACCGTCGAGTGGCGCCAGACCCCCGAAGTGGTGGTGGAGTTCTTCCCAGGCGAAGCCTTCGAGGATACCGAACTGGTCCGCGATCACCAGACCCTGCTGATCCGCAGCCTGCTCGACACGCTCACCGAGCGCATGGGGCGAGAGACCCTCTTCACCTAATAAAACCAGGCAACCAGCCCTTTTCCCCGCCCTCTTGGTCAAAATCGACAAAAAGCTTCGGCACAAGCAGGCCTCTAGCAACGCCAAGAGTTGGGTATAAGGGGCATACGGCCAGGTTGGCCGGAAGGGAATCGCGACACACACCATCCATCACTGCCACGCGCGGAGAGGAGGACGGTCATGCGGTTACACTTCCTGGGCGCCGCCCAAACCGTCACAGGGTCAGCTTACCTGCTTGAGACCAACAAGCAGCGGTTCTTGATCGACGCGGGCCTCTCACAGGGCAGCGCTCACTCGTACGAGCTCAATGCCCGTGCCTTGCCCTTCCACCCTCGTCACCTGGACGGCATCATCCTGACGCATGCCCACGCGGACCACAGCGGGCTCATCCCGCGTCTGGTCGCCGAGGGCTTCCGCGGCCCCATCTACGCCACGCCGCCGACCATCGACCTCTGCCGCATCATCCTGCCCGACGCGGGCACGATCCAGGAAGAGGACGCCAAGTCCGAGAACAAGTGGCGTCGCAAGCACGGCAAGAGCCTGCTCACCCCTCTCTACACCAAGCAACAGGCCGAGCATGCCCTCAAGTACTTCGAGCGGCTGCCCTACCTCAAGCGCACCACCCTGGGGCGCAACATCCGGCTGACCCTGCACGACGCGGGGCACATCCTGGGCTCGTCGATCGTCGAGCTCGAGGTCGAGGGCTCGCGCCTCGTCTTCACGGGCGACCTGGGCAACGTCAACAACCAGCTGCTGCGCAACCCCGCCACCCTGCCGCATGCCGACTACCTGATCACCGAATCGACCTACGGCAACCGCTCGCACGGCCGCATCAGCGATCGCGTCGCCAAGCTCAAGGAGGTCGTCCTCAACGCCCGGGGCCCGGTCATCATCCCGGCCTTCGCCGTCGAGCGCACGCAGGAGCTGCTCTTCGACCTGCACCGCCTCATCGCCCAGGGCGAGATCCCGCCCCTGCCCATCTACGTGGACAGCCCCATGGCCGTCTCGGCCACGGCCCTCTTCGAGAAGCACCCCAACTGCCTGGCGCCCGAGATCCAGGCCATGTTCCGCACGCGCTCGCCCTTCGAGATGCCCAACATGCACTTCATCCGAGAGGCGGAGGCCTCGGCGCGCCTCAACAAGCTCAACGAGCCGGCCATCATCATCTCGGCGAGCGGCATGTGCGAAGGGGGACGCATCCGCCACCACCTCTACCACCACCTCAGCCAGGCGGAAACGACGGTCCTCTTCGTCGGCTACCAGGCCGAGCGGACGCTGGGCCGCCGGATCCGGGACGGCGCCACGCAGGTCACCCTCTTCAACGAGACGATCCCGGTGCGCGCCAAGGTGGTGGCCATCGACGCCTACTCGGCCCACGCCGACGCCAACGGCCTGATGGACTGGATCGGTGCCTTCGAGGAGGCGCCGGCCCTGACCTTCATCACCCACGGGGAGCTGGCCGCTTCCGAGGCGCTGGCCGAGCGTCTCGCCGAAGAGCACGGCATGATCTCCGTCATTCCCGCCCCGGGCGAGGCCTACGAGCTGATGCCCGCCTCCTCGAGCCCCTCGACCCTGCGCCTGCGGGAGGAGACGGCCTAGCGCCCACAGCAGCAGGCTCCTCTGTGCTACGATAGGGGCCGGAGGAGCCTTACGTGCCGAAGCGGAAATCCTTGCTGCGACCGAGTTTGCAGACACGCCTCACCGTGGTCTTCCTGGCGATGACCAGCATCCTGCTGGTCGCCGCCATCGGGGTCTTCTACAACCAGGCGAGCCATGTCTTCCGCCAGGAGCTCCGCGGCCGCCTCATGTCGCTGGCGAGCACCGTGGCCGTCCAGGTCGACGGCCAGGAGCACGCACGCCTCGACGGCGAAGGGAATCCCGGCTACCGACAGGTGCGGGACCTCTTCCAGCGCATCAAGAGCGTCAACCCGAACGTCGGCTACATCTACTCCATGAAGGTCGACGACAAGGGGATCTGGCACTTCGCGGTCGACTCGGCTGCTCCAGAAGACGAAGGCCACTCGGCCTTCGACGAGGCCTACACCGGCACGGGCACCGAGAGCATGTTCGCAGCCGTCGCGGGCCCAACGGCCGATCAGGAATTCACCGTCGACCAGTACGGCACCTGGCTCTCGGGCTTCGCCCCCATCAAGGACAAGGCCGGCGCGACCGTCGCCATCCTCGGCGTGGACATGAGCGCCGCCGAGGTCCTGCACGAAGAGCGTCGGCTCGTCTGGATCGCGCTGGCGATCCTCGTGGCGGGCTTGGCCTTCGCGCTGGGCATCAGCGTCTGGCTGGCTCGCATCCTGACCAAGCCCATTTCACAGCTGGTCGAGGGCACCCGCAAGGTCTCCGAAGGGGATCTCACGGCCCGTGTCCCTGCCACCCGCAGCGACGAGCTGGGGGATCTCGCCCGCTCCTTCAACGCCATGACCGAGGCGATCGCCCAGCACCGAGACGAGCTCAAGGAAAACGAGCGCATGATCCAGGAGCTCGCCACCGCCCGCAAGATTCAGCAGGCCATGCTCCCCGCCGAGGCCCCCACCGATGCCTCCCTCAACATCGACTTCTACCTTGAGACCTCCACTGAGGTCGGCGGCGATTACTTCGACTTCCTGCCGCTCGGCAACAACAAGCTGGCGCTGGTCATCGGCGACGTCACGGGCCACGGGGTACCGGCCGCCCTCCTGATGGCCGTCATCAAGAGCTGTCTCCACACCCAGGTGCTCACCAATCACGCCGTGAGCAACGTCATGAGCATCGCCAACAACATCCTGCACCAGAGCAGCTTCGAGCGCCGCTTCATGACCTTCTTCTACTCCATCCTCGACACCGAGAGCGGCCGGCTCTCCTACGCCAACGCCGGCCACTTGTATCCCTTCCTCTACCGCAGTGCCGAGCGCCGGGTCCAAACCCTCGAGATGGCCTCCTACCCGCTGGGGGTGCGCCCCAGCCTGCCCGTCCATGAGCAAGAGGTCACCCTGGAGCCCAACGACGTGCTGGTCTTCTACTCCGACGGCATCATCGAGGCCCAGAACGGCAAGGGCGAGGAGTTCGGCTTCGAGCGGATGGAGCAGCTCATCCTCGACCACGGCCACCTCAGCGCCGAAGGCCTCAAGGAGAAGTTGCTCACCACCTGGCGCCGGTATGTCTACGACGGCACCCAGCCGCTCGATTACCAGGCCGTCAAGGCCGACCGTGCCGACGACGACGTGACCATCGTCGTCGTGAAGTACGCCCCTGCGATCGCCCCGCTCGAAGTCTAATCCCCCGAGGAGCCCCATGTCCCGGCCTACCCTGCTGCGCCCTGGGCTGCAAGCCCGCCTCGCCCTCGTCTTCCTGGCGATGACCACCACCCTGCTGGTAGGCACCCTCGGGATCTTCTACGCGCAGACGAGCCATGTCTTCCGCCTGCAGCTCCGCGAGCAGCTCAAGGCCCTCGCCGGCACCGCCGCCCTCATGGTCGACGCCGACGAACACAAGCGCGCCCGGGGCGAGAACGACCCGGCCTACCAGCGCTTCCATGCCCTCTTCCGCCTGATGCAGGAAGCCAACCCCAGCATCGGCTACATCTACACCATGCGCCAGGACCCGAGCGGTACCTGGCACTACCTCATCGACTCGGCAAAGCCTGGCGATCCCGCCCACTCGGGCTTCGACGAAGCCTATACCGGCACCGGCACCGACAGCATGGACCGCGCACTCGCGCGCCCTGCCGCCGACCGCAAGTTCTCCACCGACGCCTTCGGCACCTGGCTCTCGGGCTTCGCTCCCATCAAGGACCAGGCCGGCGCGACCGTCGCCATCGTGGGGGTGGACATGAATGCTGCCGAAGTGCTGCAGGAGGAACGCCGGCTGCTCAAGATCGCCCTGGCGATCCTCATCGCAGGCCTGGCCTTCGCGCTGGGCATCAGCATCTGGCTGGCTCGCATCCTGACCAAGCCCATCTCGCAATTGGTCGAAGGCACCCGCAAGGTCTCCGCAGGGGACCTCACCATCCGCGTGCCGGCCGCCCGTCAGGACGAGCTGGGGGATCTGGCCCGCTCCTTCAACGCCATGATCGGGGCGATCGAGACCCATCGCGAAGAGATCAAGGAAAGCGAGCGCATGACCCAGGAGCTCGCCACCGCCCGCAAGATCCAACAAGCCATGCTCCCGGCCGAGGCGCCCAGCGACGAGGCCGTCAACATCGACTTCTACCTGGAGACTTCGACCGAGGTCGGCGGCGACTACTTCGACTTCTTGCCGCTCGACAAGAATCAGCTCGCGCTGGTCATCGGCGACGTCACGGGCCACGGGGTGCCGGCCGCCCTCCTGATGGCCGTCATCAAGAGCTGCCTCCACACCCAGGTGCTGACCGACTTCCGCGTCACCAACGTCATGAGCATCGCCAACAACATCCTGCACCAGAGCAGCTTCGAGCGCCGCTTCATGACCTTCTTCTACTCGCTTCTCGACACCGAGACCGGGCGCCTCACCTACGCCAACGCCGGCCACCCCTACCCCTTCCACTACCGCAGCGAGCACCGTACCGTCGAGATGCTGGAGATGGCCTCCTATCCGCTCGGCGTCCGGCCGACCCTGAAGGTGAAGGAGCAAGAGGTCACCATGGAGCCAGGTGACGTGCTGGTCTTCTACTCCGACGGCATCATCGAGGCCCAGAACGGCCAAGGCGAGGAGTTCGGCTTCGAGCGGATGGAGCAGCTCATTCTCGACCACGGCCACCTCAGCGCCGAGGGTCTCAAGGAGAAACTGCTGACCACCTGGCGCCGATATGTCTATGACGGCACCCAGCCGCTCGACTACCAAGCAATCAAGGCCGACCGTGCGGATGACGATATCACTATTGTCGTCGTGAAGTTCGTCCCGCCGAGCTTTGTCGAAAGCTAAACACACCAACGCCAATCAAGCGCCCCTGCTAGGATAGGGGCCGGAGGAGCCTTATGAAGCGGATTTCCTTGCTGCGTCCCAGTCTGCAGACCCGCCTTGCCCTCGTCTTCTTGGGCACGACCACCCTGCTCATGGTGGGTACTCTCGGGATCTTCTACGCGCAAGCGAGCCATGTCTTCCGCGAGCAGCTCCGCGAGCAGCTCAGAGCCCTCGCCGGCACTGCCGCCCTCATGGTCGATGCCGACGAGCACCTGCGCGCCCGGGGCGAGAACGACCCGACCTACCAGCGCTTCCAGCTCCTCTTCCGCAAGATCACCGAGGCCAACCCGGGCGTCGGGACCATGTACACCATGAAGCTCGACGACAAGGGCACCTGGCGCTTCATCGTCGACTCGGCCCCCGCCGGGGACCCGGAACACGCCCCATTCAACGAGCCCTATACGGGGACGGGGACTGCGACCATGGAGCGCGCCCTGGCGCGCCCTGCCGCCGACCGCCAGTTCTCGACGGATGTCTACGGCACCTGGCTCTCGGGCTTCGCCCCCATCAAGGACCAGGACGGCAAGACCGCCGCCATCCTCGGCGTGGACATCAGCGCCGCGAACATCCTGCAAGAGGAACGCCACCTGCTCTTGCTCGCGCTCGCCACCTTGATCGCTGGGCTCGCCTTCGCGCTGGGCATCAGCATCTGGCTCGCCCGCGTCTTCACCAAGCCCATCTCGCAGCTTGCCGAGGGCACCCGCAAGATCTCCGAAGGGGACCTCACCACCCGCGTTCCGGCCTCCCGCACCGACGAGCTGGGAGATCTCGCTCGCTCCTTCAACGCCATGACCGAGGCGATCGCCCGCCACCGGGACGAGCTCAAGGAAAACGAGCGCATGATCCAGGAGCTCGCCACCGCCCGCAAGATCCAGCAGGCCATGCTCCCGGCCGAGGCCCCCACCGACGCCTCCCTCAACATCGATTTCTACCTTGAGACTTCCACCGAGGTCGGCGGCGACTACTTCGACTTCCTGCCCGTGGGGGACAACAAGCTCGCCTTGGTCATCGGCGACGTCACGGGCCACGGGGTGCCGGCGGCCCTCCTGATGGCCGTCATCAAGAGCTGTCTCCATACCCAGGTGCTCACCAACCACGCCGTGAGCAACGTCATGAGCATCGCCAACAACATCCTGCATCAGAGCAGCTTCGAGCGCCGCTTCATGACCTTCTTCTACTCGCTCCTGGATAGCGAGACCGGGCGCCTCACCTACGCCAACGCCGGCCACCCCTACCCGTTCCTCTACCGCAGCGCGCGCCGCACCGTCGAGATGCTGGAAATGGCCTCCTACCCGCTCGGCGTCCGGCCCACCCTGCGGGTGAAGGAGCAAGAGGTCACCCTGGAGCCGGGCGATATGCTGGTCTTCTACTCCGACGGCATCATCGAGGCCCAGAATGGCCAAGGCCAGGAGTTCGGCTTCGAGCGCATGGAGAAGCTCATCCTCGACCACGGCCACCTCAGCGCCGAGGGCCTCAAGGCGAAGCTACTCAAGACCTGGCAGCAGCACGTCTACGAAGGCACCCGGCCGCTCGATTATCAGGCGATCAAATCGGACCGGGCGGATGACGACATCACCATCGTGGTCGTCAAATACGCACCGGCCCGGAAGGTCCTGGAGGTTTAGCGGCTAAGCGCTAGGGCTTCTTCGCGCCCAGCTTGAGGGGCTTCTCGCAGTTGAAGCAAGGGAAGCTCGTCACCTGCTGGAGGATCTGGTTGACCTCGCCGCAGCTGGGGCACTTGATCTGGCGCGTCTTGGCGCCCACGCCCGTGAAGATCTTGAAGGCCCCGTAGCCCATCAGGAAGAGGGCCATCAAGGTCATGGTGATGCCTGCCTGGCGCAGGAACTCGTTGCCCAGCCCGAAGCCCAACCCCAAGACGCCGAGCCCGAGCACGAGGGTGACCAGACCGCCAGAGACGCGGCCGACGCCGGGACTGACGAGATCGAAGCGGGTCTTGGGTTCATCGGAGTTGGCCACGAACGTTCCTCAAATGATGGTGGGGATTGATCCTCGTATTCCCTTGTCCGATCCGTTTTAATCGAGCCCGGTCCGGTATGATGGGAGGAGCGAAGGGCCTATAATAGAACCTTTGTCGCCTTCGTTTCGTCACAAGTATAACCAGGCCGTCCGCGCCCCCCGAAAGGAGTCCCATGTTCCGCTTGATCACCTTGATCCAGACCGGCGGATGGATGATGATCCCCATCCTCCTGGCCTCGGTCGTCACCGTCGCCTTGATCTTCGAGTGCGCATGGACGCTCGGCAAGTCCCGGAAGCGCTTCGAGGCGTTCCTCATGAACCCTCAGGGCTTCCAGCCCATCAACCCCGGTGAGCGCCCGGACCCGGTCTCGACCCTCATCGCCTACCGCCTCGCCAATCCCCGCTCGAGCGCCGAAGAGGTTCGCGCCTACAGCGAAGTGGCCTTCGGCCCGGTCGATCGCAAGGTGGGCTGGCTGCAGGTGCTCGCCGCGATCGCTCCCCTGCTCGGCCTCTTGGGCACCGTTTCGGGCATGATCCAGAACTTTGGCCTGGTCGCCTCGACCCGTCCCACCAACCCCCTGGCCCAGCTCTCGGCGGGTATCTCGGAGGCGCTGGTCGCCACCGCGGGCGGTCTGCTCGTCGCCGTCGTCGCGGCCCTCGGCCACCACTGGCTCTCCAACCGGGCAGACGCCCTCCTGCTGAGCGCCCAGGGTGCCGTGACCGGTCACGAGCCCGAGCGCCCCACCAAGCCCCGCCGCAGCATCGAGGAGGCCAACTTTGGCTCGTAGCATGCGCCGGCGTCGCAAGGCGACCACCTTCGAGGTGGTGCCCATGATCGACGTGTTCATGATCATCACCCTCTTCCTGATGGTGATGGCCTTCCTGCCGCAGATCTCGGACTCGCTCAAGGCCGAGCTGCCCTCGAGCCAGACCGCCGAGAAGAGCCCCCCCTCGTTGGTGGTGCAGCTGACCAAGGACGGCGCGATCCGCTTCCAGGACCAGGTCGTCGAGCCCGCCACCCTGCAGGCCAAGCTCAAGGAGGCCGTCACGGCCAAGCCCGACACCGCGGTCATCGTCGCGGCGGACAAGAGCATCGCCTACGAGAAGGTCGTCACCCTCATCGACCAGCTCAAGACCAGCGGCATCAAGCGCCTGGCGCTCGCCACCGCCCCTCCGGGGCAATAGCCTGAACGAAAACACTGGGGCCGGGACTGAAACAGTCCCGGCCCCTTCGGCTTTGAAACCCTACTCCGCGCTGAGGGGAGTGAGCTTCATGTCCTTGTAGGCGACGAAATTGCCGTTGGCGACCAGGGCAATGCCGTGCTTCACGTCCTTGATGAAGTTCGGATCCTGGATGAGGGTCTGGAACTCGTCGTTGATCCAGAGCTTGAGGGTGCCGGCCTTGGTGTCGATCTCGGTCTTGTAGGTGATGGGCTCGTTGACGGCGAGCGAGCCGGTGGCCATCATGTCGTACTTGCGGTAGACCTCGGCGTTCCACTCGTCACCGGGCGTCAGACCGTCCACGAACCAGACCTCGTAGAGGTTGTTGACCCGCTCCACGATGATGTAGTGGGTGGTGTCGAGGTAGTAGGGGATGATGGCGACCACCCCCGCGGGCGCCCCCGCGATGATCGAGCCGCTGGCCGTCACGGGCCGATAGGCGAAGGCCGTGGCCTCGAGGCGGTACTTGCTGGGGGCCTGACCATCCGGTAGGCCGAAGCCGTCGCCCTTGTAGCGCTGCATCATGAGGGTGGCGGTCGAGACCTGCTGCTGCTGGCGGAACTCGCCGTTGCTGGCCGCCCAGCGCCCGGCCGCCCAGCGGGTCGAGAAGCGCTGATCCCCCGTGGTCGGATCCTCGAAGGGGGCGGGCATGCTGCCGCTGAAGTCGAGGGTGGTGGTCTTGGAGACGAAGGGCTCGGTCCGCAAGGGAGCCGGCTTGGGCTTGTTGCCGTTGCCCGGGTTGTTCGGCGCCACCATACAGCCGATCAGGCCGATGCACACCGCCCCGACAGCAAGCGCCAGACCCCGGCGCATCCGAGAGTGTCCTGCCATGATCGTCCTCCTATTCCAGCCAAGGAACGTGGATTAGATCCCCCATCCCTTGCTTCGTAAGCGGACGGGGTGATTCGGACCCATGGTAGGCGCGTCAATGGCTCGGCCGTAAGTGCAGGCCGCCCAAGAATCGGCTGTTGTAACTAGCGAGCGGGTATCGCGGCTCGAATGCTGCCAACCGTCTCGCCCCGGCGGTTCTTGACCGCGACGAGGGCCAAGGGTGCGATCGCCTCGGCCGTCGCGTCCAGCACCCCGCGCTTCGCGAGCATGGCGACCACCACCGGGGGAATCGCCCGGCGGTTGCCGTCGGCGATCTTCACGGCCCAGGCGAGGCCGGTCGTGCGATCGGCCCCCGCGTGAATCGCCTCGGCTCCGGCCTTGGCGACCAGGCGATCGCCCACGGCCTCCATCAGCAGGGTGTCGAAGCGCCCAGGCCCCGCCACCAGGCCGGGATGGGTCGCCATGGCCTCGGCGATGGGCACGAGCGCAGGGTCGCGCACCAAGCGCGAGAAGGCGATCGCAAGCGAGGTGAGCGGCAGGCGCCACGCGGGCACCCCGCAGCCGTCGATGCCGGCCGTGAGGGACTCCGGCGCAAGGCCGGTGAGGTCTGCGATCGCATGCCGGATCGCTACTTGGAGGGGGTGATCCAACCGATCGTAAGTTTCAAGGTCCCAGCCCTGGTCCTTGCACATGGCGAGCATAGCCGCGTGCTTGCCCGAACAGTTGTTGTGCAGCGCGGTCGGAGCCTCGCCCCGGCACAGCATGGCCTCGGCCGTCGGCTCGTGCAGAGGCGGATGGGCTCCACAGCGCAGCATGTCAGGCGACACTCCCGCCTTATCGAGGATGGAGCGGGCGAGCGCCACCTGCTCGGGGGTCGCGCTGTGGGAGCTACAGGCGATCGCAAGCTCCGCCACACTCAGGCCGAGCCGGGCCGCCGCACCGGACTTCACGAGCGGAATGGCTTGGAAGGGCTTGAGCGCGGAGCGCACGAAGACCGTGCCGGGCTCGCCGTGTGCCTCGAGCACCCGGCCCTCGGCGTCCACCAGCACCGCCCAGCCGTCGTGCCAGCTCTCCTCCCAGTCGCCCCGCGTCACCTCGGCCAACCGCGCGAAGATCATTGCACCGCTCCTCCCGCCTGAACGAGTCCCGCTCCGAACATAGCATCGAGCTTCGCCTGGCCCATGTCCTTGGCACTCTTGCGCAAAGCCGCCGTCACCTGAGCCGGCCCCCATTCGTGGTGAGCGCTGAGCATCAGGGCCACCACCCCCGACACCAAAGGAGCCGCCATGGAGGTCCCGCTCGCGTAGCCGTAGGGCATGTCGAACTTCTGATCGGGGCTGCGGAAGCGCTGCGGCAGGGTCGAGAGGATGTCCACCCCGGGGGCCGCGATGGTCACGAAGGGATTGAAGTTGGAGAATTCGGCCCGCGAATAGACGTCCGTTCCATCCGTGCCCTTATCGCGCCGGATGGCAGCCACCGAGATCACCCCGTCAATCGCCCCCGGATAGCTCAGGGGATTGCCGCTCAGGGCCTCGTTACCGGCGGCGGCCACCACCACGACCCCCGCGCCGATGGCCCGCTTGATGGCGTCCTCCTCGGCGCGGCTGTACTGGTTGGACCCCAGGCTCATGTTGATCACGCGGGCCTTCTTCTGAACGGCCCAGTCGATGCCCTGGATCAGGCTCGCCGTCGTGCCGCCCTCGACGCCCAGCACGCGGATGGGCATCACGCGGCAGCCGGGGGCCACCCCCGCGATCCCCACGCCGTTGTTGGCCCGCGCGGCGATGATCCCCGCCACGTGCGTGCCGTGGCCGAAGTCATCGTCCGGGTTGGCAACATCCTCACCGCTCATGAAATTGCGGGCATTGGCCTTGTCGATACCCCCCACGAGATCCTCGTGGGCCATATCCACCCCCGTGTCCAGCACGGCGACCGTCACGCTCGACTTGCCCTGGGTGTGATCCCAGGCGTCGAGGACCCCGGCGGCCGCGAGGCCCCACTGACCGGGCAAACCCTCTCGCTTCACGTTGTTGATGGTGGGATTCGGGCCGTAGAGCTGATCGTTGGGCGCTGCGGCCTGAATGCTACGCTCCATAGGCCGGAAGCCACCCAGCATCTGGGTCGAGAGCCGGCGATTGACCTCGGCATATGAAACGGCGCGCATCCCGCGGTAGCGATCCATCTGCGCCCGCTCCTGCCCCTCCGGGACCGTGACGCGCCACAGGCCGTCCATCAGCTCCGTTTTCTCGGCCGCCCCCATGGCCTGGAAGACGGCGAGAGCCCCCTCGTGGGTCGTATCGGGGCGGAAGCGCACGAGCACCTCACCGGGCACGTAATCACCCGTCGGCTCGGCCACCGTGAAAGGATTCGCCTGGCAGCCGAGCAGAAGGAGAGCGCCTAACAAAACTGTTCCTATTAGCCGCCCACGGCGGCCAACGGTCGTAACATGCCTGGTTTTGTTAGATGCTCTTATCGAGAGCACTCCCAGCGGGAGGATCCTTTTATCTCGTCTCACGCGCGAACCTCATCCCGCTCGTCACCGACTCGAAGCGTCGCTGGCGATACGGCTGGTACTTGGGCAGGTCCGCCCGTAGATCGCTCGCCTTGCGGGCGTAGCCCGAATCCGAGCTGAGGGCGTGCACTGCCCACGAATAGCTCGCCTGCGGGAAGAGGATGCCGCCGTTCATGTCGTTGTCCCAGAAACCCGGGTAGCGGATGCTGGTACCGGCGGTGTAGCCCCGCCACTTGGCCTGGGCCGTCGGGGCCCCAGTGTTTTCCAGCACCTCCACGTAGTAGCTACGGGCATTGGGCACCGCTTGCCACGAGAAGGTCGGGCTGGAGCCCGCGTTGGGCTCGTCCTGCGCCGGGCCGAGCACCTTGGGAGGCGCCAGGAGGGGCAGCGGCACCTTGGCCGACACGTTGCTCGTCACCATCGCGGTGCTGGTCGTCTTGAGGGGCCCATCGCTCCCCTCCACCTTCGCCGAGACCACGTACTTGGCCGTCTCGACCCTGGGGACGCGCAGCGGCTGGTTGGAGCTGACGCCGCGAGCGATCGGCACCGCGCCCAGCATGCCGAAGTCCAGCGACACATCCGTCTGGATGGTCGGCGCCTTGAAGGCGCCGAGGTTATCGTACTGGACCATCATGTCTAGGAAGGGCAGGTTCTGCACCTGCACCGTCGCGGTCGCCGTCATGGTCGAGCTGCCCGCCACCGTGGGCACGTCGATCATGCGGTAGCCAAAAGACTGATAGTTGAAGGGAGCGCTGCCCACCGGACCGCCCGTGATCTGGCCCCCAGCGAGCACCCCCGAGAAGATCGTGCCGGAGAAGCCCGTCTCGACAGGAAGCGCGAAGGCCCCGGTCTCGCCGTTCGCATTGCTCGATGCCCCGGCGCTGATGCTCACGTTGCCGTTCGCCGTCAGCGGGGCCCCCTCGCGGGTCTGCAGGAGGCCCGTCACGTTCAGGGAGCGATGAGGCAGGGTGCCCGAGCTCGCGAAGATCGGATCGACGAGGTAGGTGTCCCCGTTCACCAGCTGGCCCAGCTCGTAAGTCACCGACGTGTAGCCCGCGCGCGAGATCGAGATGCTCCGCCCACCGGTCATGTCCCAGTACAGGCTGAAGTTGCCCTCGTTGTCCGTGTTGGTGGCGCTCCAGCCGGCCATGACCGTCGCCTTGCCGATGGGCAGGCCCGTCTGGCTATCCAGCACCCGACCGCTCGTGGGCTGGCCAACCCCTGGCGCGAGCCCCGGCATGGTCGGCGACAGCAAGAGCAGATCGCACCCCGACAGCAGGGTAACGACCGCGAGCGTGCTGGAGATCAGACCGAGCGAGGGCTTCATGCTTCCCATCATACCCGGATCGAGGTGCTCGAACGCTTGTGGTGATCGCGTAGCCGGGTTGCGATCGCCTCCACCTGCCCCTCGAGCGTCGAGCCGTCCCCGTCGCCGAAGCGCGCCGCCTCGTAGGCCCGCACGAAGGCCTCGGCCTCGGAGGCGATCGCCTCCCAGAAAGGCGCCTGCCGCAACCGCGAAAGCACCTCGCCCGGCGTGTCCCCTTCGCGCACCGTGATCCCCTCGCGGACAGCGATCGCCACGAAGCGCCGGTAGGCCTGGGTCGGCGCGAGCTCAAGCTGCCGCTTCGGGCGCCTGAGCAGCCACACCAGGCCACCGAGCAGGGTGGCGACGGCGCCGAGGGCGATCGCCACCCCCAGCCCCCCCTTGAGCCATCCCAACAGCTCGCGCCACGGCAACTGCGTCTCCTGCTGCGACAGGGCCATGGGATCGCTATTACCAGGCGTCGGATCAAAGGCCGCCCAGCCCACCCCCGGGAAGAACGCCTCCACCCAGGCGTGCGCGTCCGACGTCTTGACCTCGTAGAGGCCGGTGAAGGGGTTGTAATTGCCCGGCAAATAGCCGGTGACCAGGCGCGTCGGAATCCCGAGCACCCGGCCCATCAGGGTGAGCGAGGTGGCGAAGTGCTCGCAGTACGCCTCCCCCCCGGGCTGCTCGAACAAGAAGTAGTCCACCGTATCCACCCCCTCCGGGAAGGGCGGGATGTCCAGGTTATAGCGGTAGTTCGTCCGGAGATAGCCTTCCAGGCGCTTGAGGGCCGTGTAGGGATCCGGCGCATCCCCCGCCACCTGCCGGACCAGCTCCTTGGTACGCGGCGTGAGGCTCTCAGGCACCTCGAGGTAAGGCTTCAGCACCTGCTCCTCGCGCAAGCTGAGCAAGCGCGCGTTCTTCAACCACTCGGTCTTGTAGCCCGCCAGATCGACCACCGCCGTGTAGTACAGCTCCGACTCCAGGGGCAGCGGGCTGCGCAGGGCGCCGTTCAGATCCCGGAACAGGATACTGCTCGGAAAGTACAGGTAGCGGGCGCGCTCCGGCATCAGGACCAGGTTGGTCTGGTCCTTCTCGACGAAGAAGGTGACGATGCCGGTGCTGCCCGAATCGTGGCCATAGCGATCGCCCCCCAGCTCGAACGGCAGGCTTCCGATCGACATGGTCGAAACGTAGTTCGGCTCGAACATGCGCCATGTCTTGCCGTCATAGCGATCATAGGCCATCCCGCGCCAGTACTGCCGACGCGGCGAGCGGACCTTGAGGGCGATCGAATCGCTCAGGCGCCCCCGGTAATTGAGATCCAGCTCCTCGGCAAAGCCGTAATACGCCTGCGGGTTGACCTTCTTCCCATCGCCCGAGCCCTTCCCCACCGGATAGGCCGGATTTCGGACGCGCGGGTCCAGGTGCGACGGCAAGGAGAGCATGGCGGAAACCGGCAGCTGCTTGATGAAGCCTCCTTCGCTACGCGGCACGACCAGGAACAAGACCATCCCCAGGAGCACCACCGCCCCGAGCGCGCCTCGCCAGTGCCGGCGCGCCGCCTTGCTGGCGATCGGGGCGCTCACCCCCAGCTCGGATGCCATGTCCTGCTGGCCCCACCACAGCCCCACGACCGCATAGGCGAGCAGGAAACCCCCAAAGCCCATGTCCCGGCTCAAGGTCGCCGTCGCCACCAGCAGGATCGCCCCCACCATCTGAGCGATGCGCAGGTTGTGGCGGCGGGGCAGGTCGTAGGCGTTGAGGACTTGCAGCCACAAGAGCAGCTCCGCCAGAGGCAGGCGGGTGTCCTGGAGGTTCAGGACCAGCTCCTGGAGGAAGCGCCACAGCAGGTACACCATCCCGACGGCAAGGCCCACCTTCACCCAGCGCGAGCTCTTCCCCTTCTCGCGGTGGGAGAACCAGCAACCCGCGAGGCACAGGGCCAGACCCACCAGATACCAGCCGTTCGGGTTCACGCTGTAGAGCGCGAGCATGCCGACCGTGAGCGAGGCTGCGCTCGCCAGCCGCAAGGCCAGGAGCGGATCCGTGGGATCCAGGAAGCGGAAGAGACTACGCGCCATGGCTTGAACCAAGCGCCTGGCGCACGTCGCACCCCACCGGGCAGGAAATCGCCCGCGCGGGCGTCCTGCCCGTTCCTACGTACACCTGCAGGGTCGCGAACTCGCTGCCCCCGTCGGCTGCGGTCACCAGCACCGTAGCCTTCTCGTGAGCCAGGGTTCGCTCGATGGGCTCCTGCACAGGGGCCGAGAGGCGAGCCAGCCAATCGAGCTGACCGTCGAGGTCCTGCGTACTCGGCTCGCCGCCTTGCGAGATCAGGCGCATGGAGATGCCCCGCTCATGAGCGTAGGTGCAGAGCGAAGCTGTCACCTCGATCGCATGTTCGAATACATCTCCAACAGGGAGCGCAAGGTCCAGCGCGAGCCGCACCCCGCCGCGCGCCGCTTCGCCCTCGCTCTCCTTGACCCGCAGCTCGCCCGCCTTGGCGGTGGCGCGCCAGTGGACCGTGCGCAAAGGGTCACCCGTGCGGTATTCCCGCACCGTCCGAGTCAGCTCCGCGCCCTGGTCGCTCACGGCGCTCGCCGCGTCGCCTTCGACCGCATGCCCCGTGGGAAACCAGGGGAGAAAGGGCAGGTCCACCACCTTGGGGCGAACGAGGACCTCACCGGGAGTGGCGAAGGATCGATGGATGGCCCCCATTCCCTGGGCGGGGGCCTGCACCACCAAGTCGGGAAGGGCATATACACCCCGGCGGGGGGTCGGAAAGCGGATCGCCGCCCGGGCGCGATCGCCAGGCTCCAGGCTCTCGACGAGGGTATGCCCCCACCCCTCGGGCACCAGCGGTCCCCGGAAGATCCACCAGGGCTTCCGCTGCCCAACCGGCCGAGCCAGCAGGCTCAGGTAGTGCCGGGCCCCTCGACCCGGGTGCGAGAGCGAGACGGTGCACTCGAGGGCGTCCCCTGCGATCGCGCGCTCCGCATGCCGGACAGTGACGCGCAGCCCTCGCAGGGCCAAGGCCGCCCGGCCGAAGCCGATGACCCCGTAGGCCACGAACAGGAAGCCCAGGGCATACAGCCAGCCCACGCCGACGTTGACCGCGGCGAACAGCGTCGCGGCCGCCATCATCACCAGCACCAGCGCACGGGGCGTCAAATAGTAATCCTCATTCTCCTCCCTGCCCCCTGGCGGGGTGGGGGTGGGGGGATCTAATCCAGTTCCTCTTAAACCGGCACCGGTACCCCCGCGAGCAATTCGTCCAAGAGTGCCAGCCGCCCCTGCCGCGAGGGACGCCCGGCAAGCACCAGCCGGTGCCCCAGCACGGCGCGCGCCAGCACCCGCAGGTCATCCGGCGTCACGTAAGCCCGCCCATCCAAGAAGGCGTGCGCCTGCGCCAACCGCTGCCAGAGCAGGTTGCCGCGCGGGCTCAAGCCGAGCAGGATCTGCGGATGGTTCCGCGTCTCGTTCGCCACGCGCACCATGTAGTCCCGCAAGCTCGCATCCACCCGCACGGCATGCACCTCGGAGCGCCAGGCCATCAGCTCCTCCGGCGTCACCACCGGGGCCAGGTCCGCCTCCTCGGCGCGGGCCCAGTGCCCGGCGAGCAACTCACGCTCCGCCTCGGGCGAAGGATAGCCCAGCGACAGCATCACGGCGAAGCGATCGAGCTGCGCTTCCGGCAAGGGGAAGGTACCGTGGAACTCGACCGGGTTCTGGGTCGCAATGACGAAGAAGGGACGGGGCAAAGGGTGAGACTCGCCGTCCACCGTCACCTTGCCCTCCTCCATCGCCTCGAGCAAGCTCGCCTGAGCGCGGGGCGAAGCCCGGTTGATCTCATCCGCCAGGAGGACATGGGCGAAGGCCGGCCCCGGCACGAAGCGGAAAGCCCCCGTCTGCGGGTTGAAGACGTTGGTCCCCGTGACGTCGGAGGGCATCAAGTCGGACGAGAACTGCACCCGCCGGAACACCCCTGCGATCGACTGGGCCAAGCTCTTGGCCAGCAGGGTCTTGCCCACGCCCGGCACGTCCTCCAAGAGCACGTGCCCGCCTGCGAGCAACGACGTCACCACCAGTTCGAGCACCCGGTCCTGGCCAACCACGGCCTGACGCATGTTCTCGACGAGAATCCTGGGACTACCCTTGGCCACGCGCTCCTCCAGTCAGCAAATTTCTCAAAAGCCGCAGGCGCTAGACGGCCGCCGTCACATCCATCTTCAGGAAGTTCCGCAGCAAGTCATGCCCTGCTGCCGTCAAGATCGACTCCGGGTGGAACTGTACCCCCTCGAAGGCCGGGATATCCCGGTGCCGCATCCCCATGATGAGGCCGTCCTCAGTCCAGGCCGACACCTCGAGGCACGCGGGCAAATCCTCGCGCGCCACGATCAGCGAGTGATAGCGGGTCGCCTCGAAGGGATTGGGCAGCCCCGCGAAAACGCCCTTGCCATCGTGGTGGATCATGGAGGTCTTACCGTGCATCAAGTAGGGGGCTCGGATCACCCTCCCCCCGAAGACCTCGCCCATGCTCTGGTGGCCCAGGCAGACTCCCAGGAGCGGCACCTTCCCCGCAAAGTGCGCGAGCACCTCCTTCGAGATCCCCGCGTCGTCCGGGGTCCCGGGCCCCGGCGAGATCACGATCCGCTCGGGGGCGAGCTCCTCGATCGCCGCGATCGTCAAGGCGTCATTGCGGTAGACCGCAACCTCCGCCCCCAGCTCGCCCAGGTACTGCACGAGGTTGTAGGTGAAGGAGTCGTAGTTGTCGATCATCAGGACCAAGGCGATTTTTTCCTCTCAGGATTGAAGTCGCCCAGGTCCTCGAGCTTGAGAGAGGAGGCGAAGGCGCGCATCGTCGACAAGGGATCTTGCAAGGCCATCCGCTCGTCGCCCTTGGCCTCGGCGAAGGTCGCGCGCTGGCCGAGCGTCGGGTCGGTGACGCCCTCCAGCTTACTGTGCGCGGGGACCGGCGAAAAGACCATCGCCACGACCCCGAGTGCCACCTGCTCGCCCATCTTCATGTTGGTCAAGTCGACCTGGTCCAGATGCAGGTCCGCCCGCGCGAGCAGTTCGGCGGCTTTCTGCACGTCCTCCAGCTTCAGGCGACGCAGGGAGCTGCGCAGGAATTCCTCTTCGAGGGTCAGGCGCAGGGTCTCGACGAGACGATAGATCGCCTGCATCTGCTCGGAGAAGTTCCGCTGCATCCGCGCGATGATGGAACGCGCATCTTCTTGGCCCAGGCCCAGGGCGAAGGCCATGATGGCCCGCGCCACGAGCTTCGAATCGATCTCCCGCAGCTTCTGCGGATCCGACTCGCCGGGCTTGAGGTCACCCTTGGCGATCGCGCGCTGGTACAGCGCCTTGAGGAGCCTTTGCTCGGGCGCGGGGAACTGGGCAATCCATGCCGCCATGGCGGGGGGCAACTGCACATCTGCCTGAGAAGCAGCGTGCCGGGCCAGAGACGACTCGGAGAGAGGACCAGTCTTGCCTGCGCGCAAATCCATTCGCAGCCCTCCTGTATCGTGACACTCCCTAGGTTCCTTTTACCCCCGATAGCCATGGCATCATCGACCGCAGGCGCGAGCCGACCTCTTCGATGGGATGCGCGTCCTCGGCCGCTCTCTCGGCCACCAGCGAGGGACAGCCCTTGGCGCTCTCCGCGATCCAGGCCCGGGCGAAGCTCCCGTCCTGAATCTCAGCCAGGACGGCCTTCATCTGTTGGCGAACGTGCGCATCGATCAGGCGCGGCCCCACCCGGTCGGCCCCGTACTCGGCCGTATTCGAGATGAGGCGGCGCTGGCCCGCGAGGCCCTCGCGCTGCAGCACGTCGATCACCGCCTTGAGCTCGTGCAGCGAGCAGAAATAGGCGACCTCGGGCTGATAGCCCGCTTCGACCAGGGTCTCGAACGATGCCTTGATCAGCGCGTTCACGCCCCCGACCAGCACCACCTGCTCCGCGAAGAGGTCCGTCTCGGTCTCCTCCTTGAAGGTCGTCTCCAGGATCCCCGCCCGATGAGCACCAAGACCCTTGGCGTAGGCCAGGGCGAGCGGCAGGGCCTTGCTGCTCGCATCCTGCTGCACCGCCACCAGGCAGGGCATGCCCCCGCCCTCGGTGAACAGGCGCCGCACCGCGTTGCCCTGCCCCATGGGCGCCGCCAGGATCACGTCCACGTCCGCGGGCGGTGCGATCTGGCCGTACTGGACGGCGAAGCCGTGGGCGAAGACGAGGGCCTTGCCCGCCGAGAGGCGCGGAGCGATCGCCGCCTCGAACAGCGCCGGGATGCGCTCATCCGGCACCATCAGGGCGATCACGTCGGCCTCGGCGCAGGCCGCTTCGGCCGTCATCACCCGCAGGCCATCGGCCTCGGCCCGCGCCCAGGAAGGCGAGCCCTCGTACAGGCCCACCCGCACATCGAAGCCGCTGTCGCGCAGGTTCAGGGCGTGGGCATGCCCCTGGGCCCCATAGCCGAGCACAGCGATCCGCCGCCCCTCAAGGGGGCCGAGGTCTGCGTCGTAGTGCATCACACCCATGACCATCTCCTAAAAAGAAATCCCCGCCCCTCGCAAGGGGCGGGGATTGAATGCCAGATTCCCTTACGCGCTCTTGATGGTATACCCATGCCGCGCCACCGTCAGGATGATCTGCGGATTGCCGGGATCCATCTCGATCTTCTGCCGGATGTTGCGGATGTGGGTGCGCACGATCTCCGAGTTCCCCACGTTGGGCGGGTAGGCCAGCGCCTCGACCAGCAGTTGTTCGGCCGAGACCACCTCGTCCGCATGGGTCATCAGGTGACCCAGGATGGAGAACTCGCTCTTGGTCAGCTGAACGGCGCGATCGCTCACCTGCGCCTGGTAGTTGCGGCGATCGAGCCTCAGAATCCCGATCTGCAAAGCCTCGGCAGAAGGCTTCGTGCCCGAGGCCGCGCGCCGCAGGTGCGCCTGGATGCGGAAGACCAGCTCGACCGGATCGAACGGCTTGGTCAGGTAATCATCGGCCCCCTCGCGGAAGCCCTGGTACTTGTCGAGCTGCTCGTCCTTGGCCGTCAGCATCAGGATGGGCACCTGGTTGAACTGAGTCTGCGAACGGATGAGGCGGCACAGCTCGATGCCGTCCATCTTGGCCATCATCACGTCGGTCAGGACCAGATCGGGAGTCTTGCGGTTGATGGCATCCCAGGCCTCCTCGCCGTTGCCCACGGCGGTGACCTCGTAGCCCTCCTTGCCGATGATCACCTCCAGCAGCTTGCGGAGGTTGGGCTCGTCTTCGACGACCAGGATTTTTGCACTCACGGGCGACTCTCTCGCTCTCTCATCAGAACCCACAACGGAACGGTCGAACAGATTTGTACCCCACGACCCCTTCACACTACCAAAGCGCAGATGAAAGGATGCTGAAAAAGCGCTCGCAGCAGGGCTTCAACTTGGCTTATGTCCCCGCCCGGGCTATCATGGCGCTCATTGCCCCATCGATCTATGCAAGAGAGGGTTTTTCGTGGCTGCGTACCAATACGTCTACACCATGTACCGCCTCACCAAGGTGGTGCCCCCCAACAACCGCGAGGTGCTCAAGGACATCACCCTGTCCTTCCTGCCGGGCGCCAAGATCGGCGTGCTCGGTATGAACGGCGCCGGTAAGTCCACCCTCATGCGCATCATGGCCGGGGTCGACACCAACTTCCAGGGCGAGGCCCGCCTCGCCGACGGCGCCACCGTCGGCTACCTGTCCCAGGAGCCCGAGCTCGACCCCAACAAGACCGTCCGCGAGAACGTCGAGGACGGCATGGCCCGCGCCCGCGATCTGCTGAAGCGCTTCGAAGAGCTCTCGGCCAACTACTCGGACGAGACCGCCGACGAGTTCGCCCGGGTCCAGGACGAGATCGACGCCATCGACGCCTGGAGCCTCGACAACCAGATCGAGGTCGCCATGGAGGCCCTGCGCGTGCCGGACGGCGAAGCCGACGTCACCAAGCTCTCGGGCGGTGAGCGCCGCCGCGTGGCCCTGTGCCGCCTCCTGCTCTCGGCTCCCGACCTGCTCCTCTTGGACGAGCCCACCAACCACCTGGACGCCGAGTCCGTCGCATGGCTCGAGCAGCACCTGGCCGAGTACAAGGGCACCGTCGTGGCCGTCACCCACGACCGTTACTTCCTCGACAACGTCGCCGGCTGGATCCTCGAGCTCGACCGCGGCCAGGGCATTCCCTGGGAAGGCAACTACTCGTCCTGGCTCGAGCAGAAGGAAAAGCGCCTCGCCCTCGAAGAGAAGCAGGAGAGCGCCCGCCGCAAGAACCTCGAGCGCGAGCTGGAGTGGATCCGTCAGTCCCCCCGCGCCCGCCAGGCCAAGAGCAAGGCCCGCATCCAGAACTATGAAGCCCTGGTCGCCGAGCAGGGCGCCGACAAGATCGAAGGCATGGAGATCCACATCCCCGCGGCCAAGCGTCTCGGCAACGTGGTCGTCGAAGCCAAGGGCCTGACCAAGGCCTACGGCGACAAGCTCCTCTTCGACAACCTCGACTTCGAGCTGCCCCCCGGCGGCATCGTGGGCGTCATCGGGGCCAACGGCGCCGGTAAGACCACCCTCATGCGCATGATCGTCGGCCAGGAGCAGCCCGACACCGGCACCATGCGCGTCGGTGAAACCGTCGAGCTCGGCTACGTGGACCAGAGCCGCGACGCCCTCGACGCCGAGAAGAGCATCTGGGAAGAGATCTCGGGCGGCGAAGAGAAGCTCAAGGTCGGCACCCGCGAGGTCGCCTCGCGCGCCTACGTGGCGAGCTTCAACTTCAAGGGCTCCGACCAGCAGAAGAAGGTCGGCGTGCTCTCGGGCGGTGAGCGCAACCGCGTCCACATGGCCAAGCTGCTGCGCCGCGGCGCCAACGTCCTGCTCTTGGACGAGCCGACCAACGACCTGGACGTCAACACCCTGCGCGCCCTGGAAGAAGCGCTCCTGAACTTCGCCGGCTGCGCCGTGGTCGTCAGCCACGACCGCTGGTTCCTGGACCGCATCGCCACCCACATCCTCGCCTTCGAGGGCGACAGCCAGGTGGTCTTCTTCTCGGGCAACTACGAGGAATACGAGGCGGACAAGAAGCGCCGTCTGGGCGCTGACGCCGCCCAGCCCAAGCGCATCAAGTACAAGCCCCTGGTCCGCTCGTAACCGATTCCGCGAAACGCAGGCGGAGCCGACGGCTCCGCCTGCGTTTGCTTTTCATCCGAAAACGAGCGACAATTTGAAAGCTAAAGTTTTGTGACAAGGAGACGGAGCGCATGTCGAACCATCCCCTCACCTTCCTCTGTGTCATGGCCGCGACCAAGGGCCTGTACGCCGAGCCCTTCTTGAGGCAAGCCAAGGAGCTGGGCTGCCGTATCCTGGTCCTGACCAACGCCAAGGCCCTCGTCTACGACTGGCCGCGCGAGCTCATCGACGAGCTCTACGCCGTCAAGGACATCTTCGACCCTGTCGACGTCCTCAACACGGTCAGCTACGTCGCCCGCCACGAGCAGATCGACCGCATCGTCGGCCTGGGCGAGTACGACATCGAGATCGCCTCGGCCCTGCGCGAGCACCTGCGCCTGCCCGGCATGGGCCTGAGCACCTCGCACTACTTCCGCGACAAGCTCGCCATGCGCAAGCGCGCCCAGGCCCTCGGCATCCCCGTGCCGGAGTTCGTCCATGTCCTCAACTACCAGGCGGTGGGCGAGTTCATGCACCGCGTGCCCGGCCCCTGGGTGCTCAAGCCCCGCACCGGCGCCTCGTCGCTCGGCATCAAGAAGATCGACCACCCCGAGACCCTCTGGCGGATCCTCGACACCCTGGGCGACCAGCAGTCGCACCACCTGCTCGAGCAGTTCGTGCCGGGCGAGGTCTTCCACGTGGACTCGATCGTCGACCAGCGCCAGGTGCAGTTCGCCCAGGCCCACCGCTACGGCACCCCCATCCTGGAGCTGCACACCACGGGCGGGGTCTACACCACCCGGAGCCTCGAGCGCGGCACCCCGGACGAGGTGGCCCTCCAGGCGATCAACCGCCAGGTCATCGAGGGCCTCGGCCTGGTCGAGGGTGTCACCCACATCGAGTACATCAAGAGCGCGGCGGATGGTCGCTTCTACTTCCTCGAAGCCAGCGCCCGGGTCGGCGCCGGCATGATCGAGGACATCGTCGAAGCCACGAGCGGCCTCAACCTCTGGAAGGAATGGGCAAAAATCGAGATCGCCCAGCACCGGGAGCCCTACCGCATGCCCAAGCCCAGGCAAGACTACGCCGGGGTGGCCATCTGCATGACCACCATCGAGCACCCCGACGTCTCGGGCTACGCCGCACCGGGCGTCCGTGCCCTGGAGCCCAAGCCCTACCACGCCGGCGTCCTCATCCAGTCCCACGATCCCCGCGAAGTCGAGGCCAAGATCCAGCAATACGCCCGGCGCCTGGAGCACGACTTCCTCGCCCCCGCCCACGCCTAAGCCCCTTTCCTACCCCTCTCCCTCCCGGCCCCCTGGCGGGGCGGGAGAGGGGGTGGGGGGATTCAATCAAAGTTCCTTATTAGATGAAAACCCTTCTCGACAACCGCATCCTCACCTGGACCGGCGACGCCCTTGCGGGCTTCGCCTTCCGGGGCTATGCCCTCAAGGCCGACGACGGCACCATCGCCTGGATCGACCCACCTGATCCCGGTGAGCACGAAGCCGCCCTCGCCGCCTTCGGTCATCCCCAGCACATCCTGGTCACCTTCCGGGACCACGATCGCGCCGTGGACAAGCTTGCCGCGCGCTACGGCGCCAAGGTCTGGATCCCCAAGGGCAAGGGCGGCGACATCAAGCGGGTGGATGTCGAGTACGACGAGAGCACCCAGCTGCCCGCGAACCTCCAGGCCCTCTCCATGCCGGCCGTCGGCTATGGCGAGCATGCCCTCTACGGCACCGTGGGCGGTCACCGCTTCGCCTTCATCGGCGACGCGGTGATGAACATGGACTACGATCGGCTGCCCTGGATCATCCGGGCGCTCTTCCTCGGGCGCAAAAAAGGCCGCCTGCAGTACAAGAAGCTGTACCGCGGCGGCAACACCCGCGAGGCCCTGAAGCAGGTCCGCAGGCTCCTGGATCTGAAGCTCGACGCGCTCCTTTGTTCTCACGGCGAGCCCGTCGAATCCGGTGCCGCCGCCATGCTCAAGGAGAGCATCGAAAGCTGGAATTAAACACAAAGCGGGGGAAGGCTAAGCCTTCCCCCGCTTCATTTCAGGCAATCTACTGGGCCGAGACCACGCTCAGCGCAGGGTCCACGTCCACCCGCAGCATGTGCTCGATAGCGCGCAGGGTCCCCGAGATCGAGCTCGGGCAGGTCCCACAGGCGCCCTGGTAGCGGATGGTCAGCACGTAGTTCTCGTAGCCCACGATCTCGAGGCCACCGCCGTCACCGGCGAGCGCCGGCCGAACACGCGTGTCCATGACTTCCTCGATCTTGCGGAGCATCGCATCCTCGGGCGAAGCAGCCGCCGCGACCTGCACGGGCGCCGAGGCTTCCGGCGCGTAGGCCTCGATGGCACCCTTGACCTGCTCGGCCAGCGGGCCCCACTCGGCCTCGGGGTCCTTGGTCACGGTCACGAAGGTCGGCATGAAGAACACCGCCTTGATTTCGGGCATCTGGAAGAGGGACTTCGCCAGGGCGTGGCCCTCGGCCTCGCTCGCGCTCTCGAACGATCGCGACCCCATCGCGATCACCTTGCCGTCGAGCGTCATCTTCACGGCGTTGGGGTTGGGGGTCGGCTCTATCTTCATGACTTTCATGGTTGGTCTCCTTTAAGGCGAAGCCTCCATTATATCAGTCGACCCCTAAGCGCGTGGTAGACTGGAGGGTCTTCCCAGCAGACAAACCGTAAAGGAGGCGTGCACATGTCTTCCCTTCGGATCCTCGTCACCGGCGGCGCCGGCTTCGTCGGCTCTCACTCCGCCGAACGGCTCGCCAAGGCGGGTCATGAGGTCGTGGCCTTCGACAACCTCTCGACCGGCAAGCGCGAAAATCTGCTCGGCCTCGACATTCCCCTCATCGAGGGCGACGTACGCGATTACGAAGCGCTGAGCCGCGTTCTGTCCGGCGGGTTCGACGCGGTCCTCCACCTGGCCGCGGTCGTCTCGGTACCTCTCTCGGTCCAAGATCCCATCGGCAGCCATGAAACCAATGCCAAGGGCACGCTACATGTGCTCGAGGCCTGCCGCCGTCACGGGGTGAACCGGGTCGTATACGCCAGCTCCGCCGCCATCTACGGCGATCAGGTGCCGCCTCTGAGCGAGGCCCTGCGCTCCGAGGGCCTCTCGCCCTACGCCGCCCAGAAGTACGCCAACGAGGTAGATGCCGGCGTCTACGCCAGGCTCTTTGGCCTCGAGACCATCGGGCTGCGCTACTTCAACATCTTCGGCCCCCGCCAAGATCCCAAGTCGCCCTACTCCGGCGTGCTCTCGATCTTCGTCGACGCCCTCAAGAACGGCCAGGCCCCGACCATCTTCGGCGACGGCGGCCAGACCCGCGACTTCGTGTACGTCGGGGACATCGCTCAGGCGAACCAGCGCGCCCTCGAAGCCCCTTCGAGCCTCTCCGGCGAAGTCTTCAACGTGGGGACCGGCACGCAAACGAGCGTGCTGGAGGCGTACGGGGCGATCGCAAAAGCCCTGGGCCTCGACCTCACACCTCGCTTCGGCCCGCCCCGCGAAGGCGACATCCTGCATTCGGGTGCCAACATCGAGAAGATCACCCGCTTGCTCGCCTACCGCCCCGAAATGTCCTTCGCCGAGGGGATCCGGCATACCGTCTCCTCCCTGGTTCCCGCCCTTTAATCAAAAGACCGAGGCCACTCTTTCGGAGTGGCCTCGGTCTTTTTTGGAGGTAAGTGTCGTTCGCTACGCGACCACGGTCGGGACGAAGGTGTCGCCCAGCTTCTCGAAGCCGCTCATCTTGCGCAGAACGTTGTAGCGCTTGAGGATCTCCTCGTGGGTCACGGTGCGCAGCCGGTCGCAGCTGAACTCCTCGACGTTGTACGAAGCCATGACGCTGCCCAGGATGATGGCGCGGCGCAGATTCTCGTTCGACAGGTCATCGGTGTAGGCCAGGTAGCCCAGGAAGCCGCCCGCGAAGCTGTCGCCGGCGCCGGTGGGGTCCGAGACCTCCTCGATGGGGTAGGTGGGCGAGATGAAGATGTGGCCGTTGTCCTGGACGAGCATGGCGCCGTCCTCGCCCTTCTTGATGATGACGGCCTTGGGACCGAGCTCGAGGACACGCTTGGCGGCCTTGAGGAGGTTGTTGGTCTCGCAGAGCTGGCGCGCCTCGCCCTCGTTGAGCAGGGCGATGTCGACCCGCTTGAGGGTCTCGATCAGCGCCGCGCGCTTGCTCGTGATCCAGAAGTTCATGGTATCGCAGACCACGAGCTTGGGGCGCTCCATCTGGTCGAGCACCAGGCTCTGGAGCTCGGGATCGATGTTGCCCAGGAAGAGGTACTCGCTCTGGGCGTAGGTCTGGGGGAGCTTGGGCTGGAAGTCCGCGAAGACGTTGAGGTCCGTCATGAGGGTGTGCGCCGTGTTGAGGTCCTCATCGTAGAACCCCTTCCAGCGGAAGGTCTTGCCTTCGACCCGCTGCAGGCCCTCGACGTTGACGCGGCGGCTGCGGAACAGCTCGACGTGCTCCTCGGGGAAGTCGGTACCGACCACACCCACGAGGTTGACGGGCGAGAAGAAGCTCGCCGACATGGAGGCGTGGGTGGCGGATCCGCCGAGCGCCTCGATCACTTCTCCGCGAGGCGTCCGGACCGAATCCAGCGCGACCGATCCGACGATGGTGATGTTACTCATTATTAGCCCTTCTCTACTCCCGTAAGCGGCATGGGCAGGCAAACTTGGACATTATAGCAGATCTGAAAAGCAGCAGATCCCCCCATCAAGGGGGGATCGCAGAGGAAATCGACGGCAAGGCTGCGGTGATGCCCCGCCTCGCGCCCTATTCAGCCAGATAGGCCTCCAGCCCGCGCTTGATCGGATCCAGGTGCCGCTCGGCCCCCTTCATCTCGGGCTCATAGCGAAAGCCCAGACGCCGGGCATCCCCCGCCTCGCCCAGGGCGACGCGCACCTTGGCGACACGCGTTCCCGTGGGCGGGTAGGCGCTCCAGAGCTCGACGCTCACCGCGTCTTCCGAGACGGAAATGTTCCGGTAAAGGCCCCCGTCGGGGGCCTCGCGCCCGATGAAGTATCCCTTGATCCGCTGCGGGGTCAGCGCCTCGACGCGCGCGACCTGCATGTCATAGGTGCTCGCCTTCTCCTGCAGGTGAGCGCAGCCCCCCAGAGCAGGGATCAGCATCGTACAAACAAGCAAAAGCCGCATCATTATTATCCAGATCCTTGAATCAAAAATATCACCCGCTATCCACTATAGGGCAACGGATCCCGCTCCAACCGACGCTCGACGAAACCTTCACGAAACACTTACAAAATATTTTTGCAATCATTACGCAACAATACGAGCAGGCTGGCAGCATAAAGGACGGGCCTATTCCGCCTCAATGCACAATTTTTCGATTGGATAGGATTATTTTTCGTTCCAATAGGATGGGAGCGTGGCGGCGCGAAAAGTCCCGCCGCTCAAAGCGACCACGAGAGGACGCCGAGGAAGCCCCAGTCATCCGGGAAAAGCCGTGCGGCCTGCACGGTGAGCCAGCTCACCGGCCGCCAGCTCATGCCGGCGTTCCATTCGTCGCTGTCGTACTCGAGCTTGAGATTGAGGCCAGCGCCGACTTCCCAGTCGACGCCGCCGAACACGCCCTTGATGAAGCGGGGGCTGTCGCCATAGCCCATGTGCAGTGAGAGTGGGCCGAAGGGCTGGCTCACGACTCCATAGAAGGTGTTCAGGCCATAGTCGGTCTTGCCGATGGCCCCACGCGACAAGAAGTTGGCTCCGATAGGATCCTGAGCCCCCACGGCCACCCGGGGCCAGTTCGCGGGCAACGGCAGGCGGTACTTCACGTTCCACATACGGTGGAAGCCGTAGGCGACCCCGGGCGCATCCCCCGGATACCAGCCCACCACCTGCAGCTGGTCGAGCGTCAGCTCGAGGCCCGGCAGCAGGGCCATGGAGGCGAAGTAATGGCGGTTTGTCTTGGGTCGAAAAAGGTAGCCCCGCGTCCCGCCGATCCAGCTGAAGCCGAGTGCGAACTCTCCGTCTTCGAGGGTCAAAGCGGTCGGCGTCTTGACGAGGCCGGTCCCCCCGCCCAGGTTGAGCGACGCCGCACCGGCGGCTGTCGCCAACATCGGGAGTAAGAGGACGCTCAGGCACCACGCACACATCATCATTCGCATACCAGGATCATACCCCGCTCAAGGGGCAGCAAGGCCCTGGTTTCGTATGGTACGATCGAACGCAATGATGCTTCCTAAATAATCCCGCCGAAATAAACCCTCGGAAGCCTGTATTAACCGAATATTCAAGGGTTTATCGAAAAATAAGAGGCGGGTATGCAATTCTCAGTACCCACAAAGGAAACCAGGTCCTTCTGCAAGCCCGAGAGGTAACCCCCTTCGTGAGACGCCCCAATCCTTGGTTCAGCGCCCTGACAGCGGCCACCTTCCTGCTCGCATCCCCCGGCACCGTCCTGGCCGCGGAATTCAGCATGCCTGGCGTCATGCCCCAAGGCGATGCAAACGCCCCCCAGACGAGCACCCTCCCCGGGGGCGGCCCCAGCATCCACATATCCCCGGACGCATTCAAGCAGTTGAGCCCCGAGCAACAGCAACTGGTCCAGCAACGCATGAAGCAGGGTCCCAGCGCCCCGCCCTCATCGCAGACCAAGACGCTCGATCCCAGCCAGGAGAAGCCCCCCGAAGAGCCCGTCGAGGCTAGCGCGCCTCAAGCCACCAGCGACACGGAAGAGCTCTCGAGCTTCGAGCAGGAGCTGCGTCAGCGCCCGCCCGAGGCGGTCTCGCTCCAGCTGAGCCACTATGGCTATGACCTGTTCCGCGGAGCGCCCTCGACCTTCGCCCCGGTGGACGATCTGCCCGTCCCGAGCGACTATGTCATCGTGCCCGGCGACGAGATCATCATCAGCGCCGTGAGCCCTCGCCGCAGCGGCGACAACAGCCTGACGGTGAACCGTGACGGCACGATCTTCTACCCGAACATCGGGACGCTCTCCGTCGCGGGCATGACCTACTCGCGGATGGTCCAGTTCCTCACCCAGAAGATCAAGGGCGGCGCGCGCGACATGCAGCTCTCGATCCGGATGGGCAAGCTTCGCAGCATCAACGTCGTCCTGGTCGGCCGCGTCAAGAAACCCGGCAGCTATACCGTCAGCTCGCTGACCACTCTCTCCAACGCCCTCATCGCCTGTGGCGGCCCCACCAAGATGGGCAGCCTGCGCGACATCCAGCTCAAGCGTGGCGGCAAGGTCGTCGCGCGCTTCGACCTGTACGACTTCCTGCTCAAGGGCGGCAGCGACCAGGACCTGCGCCTGCAGGGGGGCGACGTCATCTTCGTCCCGGAGAGCGGGCCCCAGGTCGCCATAGCGGGCAACGTCAAGGCGCCTGCGATCTACGAGCTCAAGGGCAAGACGAACCTGGAGGAGGTCTTCAAGCTCGCGGGTAACATCACCCCCATGGGTTTCGCCCAGCAGATCCAGATCGAGCGCTTCAACCAGAACACCTCGCAGAAGATCCTCGACGTGGATCTGACCAAGCCTGGCGCAGCCCGTAGCACCTCCATCCAGGATGGGGACATCGTCAAGGTCTACGCCCTCTCGAAGAAGCTCCTCAACGGCGTCATGCTCAGCGGCCATGTGGAACGGCCCGGCAAGTACGAGTACCGCCCAGACCTGCGTCTGAAGGACGTGATCAAGGGCGAAAACGACCTGAAGCCCGAGGCCTACCTCGAGTTCGGCCTCATCGAGCGCATCATGCCCCCGGACTCCCACATCGAGCTGATCCCCTTCCACTTGGGCAAGCTCCTGGCCGGCAACGCCGCCGAGAACAAGCCCCTCCAGGCCGGGGACAAGGTCAACGTCTACTATCGCTGGGAGGTTCAGGAGCCACCCACCGTTCGCGTCACCGGTGCCGTCCACAGACCCGGCCAGATACGTCTGACGCCTAAGATGACCGTCAAAGAGCTGATCCAGCTCGCGGGCGGCCTCAAGGACCAAGCGGATCGATCCATCGCGGAGCTTACCCGCGTCCAGGTGGTCGATAACAAGCTCGAGAGCCGACGAATCACCATCAACCTGGCCAAGGCGATATCGGGCGACACGGCCTCCAACCTCGTCATCGAGAAGAACGACTACCTCCTCGTCAAGGAAGTGCCGGAATACAAGCTCTACCGGACGGTGACCATCCAGGGCGAGGTCGCCCAGCCCGGAACCTATACATTCAGGGACGGGGAGACCCTCTCAGAGGTGATCGCCCGGGCAGGCGGATTCACCAAGCGCGCCTACCTCAAGGGCTCCATCTTCACGCGTGAATCGGTCAAGAAGCTGCAGGAAGAGCGCCTGCAGGATTTCGCGAAGCGACTTGAGGCGGATGTCTACCGCGAAGCGAACGCCGGCGTCGCGGGCGCTCTTTCCGCTGAGGCCGCAAAGGCCAGCCAACAGGCCTTGGAAACCAAGAAGGCCTTTTTGGCGAGCATGAAGGACACCAAGGCGTCAGGGCGCATGATCGTCAAAGTCGACGAACTCATGCACAAACAGCACTCGGATGTGGACGTCACGCTCGAGGAAGGCGACGTGCTGCTCGTGCCGCCGGTCATTAACTCGATCTCGATCATTGGCCAGGTCTACAATCCGACAGCCATCACCTACGAGCAGGGGCTGACGGTCGGCCAATACCTCGCCAAGGCTGGTGGCCCCACGGATCGGGCCGATACCAGAGGTATCTACGTCATTAAGGTAGATGGATCCGTCATTACAGATAAGAACTTTTCCACCGGTTGGGGCCCTTGGCGCCAGGGCGTCACGGGCGCAGTGTTAGAGCCTGGCGACACCATCATGGTCCCCGAGAACCTAGCGGTGGACACCACCTTGCGAGACACCCGTGACATCACCCAGATCCTGTTCCAGCTTGCAAGCTCTGCTGCGATCACCTGGGGTATCTTGAGGAAGTAATCACATGCAAGAAGTCACCGTTCCTCAAACCACCTCCCAAATGATCGACGACGATGAAATCGATCTGGTTGAACTGGCGCTCACCGTTTGGAAGCGCAGAAAAATCGTTGCGGCAATTACCCTCGCCGGTACGCTGTTAGCAACAGGTTTCAGCTTTACACAGCCCAACATTTACACGGCTACAGCCACCCTTCTACCTACCGACTCATCCAGCGATCGGATCAGCAACGCACTCACATCCCTCGGTGCATTGGGCGGCCTCGCCGCTCAGGCCAGTGGTGGGTTAAAAGGGACCGTTTCTGATAAATTCGTAGCAATCATTCAATCAAGGCGACTTACCGAGCAAGTCATTCACCATCCCCAGACTCTCCCACAGCTCTTTCCAAAGCAGTGGAATACAGTTCAGAAACGCTGGGAAAAAGTTCCGACCCTCCTGGAAGCCCACCGCCTTCTGGCCAAAACCATCTCGACCAAGGTCGATCCGAAAACCGGCCTCCTGCAGTTGAGCGTAGATCACACCGATCCGAAATTTGCAGCAGACCTCGCTAACAGCTATGTCATTGAATTGAACGCCTTTTTGCAAGGGAATACCCTAAGTTCAGCAAAGCGGAATAGGGCATTTTTGGAGCAACAAGTCACAGGAGTCGTTCGGGATCTCTCAAAGCTCGAAGACGAGCTCAAGAAGTTTCAACAAGCCCATAAAATTGTATCTCTCGACGCTCAGACCGAAGCGGGGGTGCAGACTTACGCAACCTTGAAATCGCAGCTAATGGCAAAAGAGATGGAATACAATCTGCTAGCTAATTCGGTATCGAGTAGTGATACTCAATCGATCGGCCTAAGACAAGAAATTTCTCAAATTAAAGAAAAACTAAATACTATTGAAAACGGAACAGGAGATGGCATCATCTCATTCAAAGATGCTCCAGACCTTGGTGTTCGCTTCGCAAGGATCAAACGTGATTTGCTTACCAAGCAAAAAGTATTTGAATTAATGAGCCAGCAGCTCGAAATCGCGAAGCTTGACGAAGCAAAAGACACTTTATCTTTTCAGATTATCGATGAAGCTATCACGCCAGACAAAAAATCAAAACCAAAAAGGGGAGTTATTATTGCAATTGGGTTAATTATTTCACTATTTATCGCCATATTGTCTGTATTAATACTCAACAAGTTTGGGAAATGGGCTGCAACAGAACCTAAATAAAGCTCAGCGAGCCCAGGCATCCAAACATCGAAAGTTCTCTTCAACGACAAACGCTTCTGCACCCTCACGGTAGTGGACGTATACACTCGGGAGTATCTGGTCGTCGAAGCAGATCAGGGCATCAAGGGTGAGCAGGTCGTCTCGGTCTTTTGGATCGCCTTCGCTTCCTGAAGAGGACACCCAAGACTACCCCGGTCGATAACGGCCCTGTATTCATCTCCAAGGTGCTTGATCGCCAGGCCTACGAGAACAGCATCACGTTGGACTTCGCCAGGCCTGGAAAACCAACAAATACCACCTACATCGAACCCTTCAAAGATAGTTTCCAAGACGAGTGCCTGAACGTCAATTGGTTCTTGTCGCTAAAGGACACCCGGAACAAGATCGCCGCCCGGAGAATGGCACATAAAACCGAACACCGACTGAATTTACCCAATAAATCAGAACTTAATCCATTAATTAAGACAAAACCGGCCCACAATCCTCATTTTTTTTCGCTACAGAAACCAGTGAAACCAACAAGTCACCGACGCACCAAGAACCTGTGAACAACTTCGATAGATAAAAGCCAAACAAACGGTAGATTAGTCGTAAAATACCGCCGCCAGAGTCGCTTGGGCTCGAGAGCTAACCTAAAGACCCACTCAAGGCCAATATTTCGCATCCAGGCTGGCGCCCGCTTCTGGATACCAGCATAAACCGGAAAGGCCCCGCCCAACCCAACCATAACCGCCTCGATCTGACCCCGATGGCGGCCCATCCACTTCTCTTGCTTAGGGCAACCAAGCGCAACCAAGACAAAATGAGCTCCGCTCGCATTAATGGCGGCTACCGTGTGGGCCTCCTCCTCAGGCATAAGATCTCGGAATGGGGGCGAAATTGCCCCGACCACGATCAGTCTAGGGTAGTCCACAGCCAGGCGTGCTCGGATTTTGGAAAGCACTTCCGGTGTCGAACCGACAAGAAATAACTTCAGTCCTCGCTGTTCGCCGGCAGAGGAGATAGCCATTAACAGATCCATGCCAGCCGCCCGGTCCTGTTCACGTTTTCCGAACAGCCGGAGTGCCCAAACCAGTGGCATTCCATCTGGCGTGACCAAATCAGCGGCCTCCAAGACTTGGCAAAAAGTCGGATCCGAATGGGCTTCCATTACCATGTGAACGTTTGCCACGCAAACGACCCTAGACTCTCGACTTTCTGCCCATTTCACCATCTGATTGACCAATTGGTCACATTTCAGCGCAGAAACCGGGGCCCCCAATATGGGCGTCGCCGCAACCGGTGGCATTCCAATTACCTCCCCCTACGTCCTGACTGATCCAAGAAAGCCAAGATACCATGCTTGAAATTGGCAACCATTACATCAAGCGTCAATCGTGCAGCAGAAGCTTTGGCACCTTCCTTGAGACGAGCCCTAAGAGCTGGGTCATGCAAATATCTCACAACAGCATCCACATATTCCTGGAGAGAGAATGGTGTAACATCACCATTCACACCAGGAAGCAAATATTCGATCTCGGGACTATGCACGGGTATGTCTGTGGTAAAAACGGGGAGTGCAGCTACAAAAGCATCCAGGATAGCCAATCCCACCAATCCCGGGTTGAGTACGACATCGCTGACTCCAAAGTAAACAGCCTTTTCGAAGCCAAACTGGGATCCCACTATATGAATCCATTCATCAGACCCGACATAGTGCCGCAGATTATCTCGCTCAGGGCCATCCCCAACAATAATCAGGTGAAAATTCGGAATTTGTTCACGTAATAAGCGCGCAGCATCGACCAAGAAATGTAACTTTTTATCTCCATATAGCGATCCACAGAACAAGCCAACAAGATCACCCGGTAAAATTCCTAGGCGAAGTCGCAGTGCCGAGCGATTTTCTTCGCTAATTGCAGACACTTCGGCTTCGAAGCTGCTGGTATCTACTGAGTTCTGAACCACTGTGATCCGATCAGATGGAAAGCCATTACGTTTCAGATAATCTGCCGTTCCCTGAGTATAGGCAAACCACCATCCAACCATATTCAACGTTTGATGCTTAAGCCACTCTTCAAATCCCGACTTCCGGGCCTGGCGATTGTACCCATGCCCCCAGAAAGCAAGTGACTTGAGCCCAAGACGGGCCCCTAACAACAAAGGGTAGTTCACCAAATGCTTATTCGCATGTTCTACAATGACAACATCACTTCTAATAATCTCTTGGCACACATTTTGGATCAGCAGCTTGCCGTTGAATAGCCAGTAGTTCTTGACCGGCCGGGAAATCTGGTGGCTTAGCGTGGCGGAATCCCCTTTGGTCGCTTCCTCGATAGTCGGCTCCCCAAAAGCAACCGTCAATTCAATGTTATGCTCCGCTAACACCCGAGCCAAGGCCTCAAAAAAAGGCACGCGGTACTGCTTCATTGACCCTTGAATAATAAGAACTCTTGGCATTTGCTTTACTCGGATCGCTCGTGAGCGGTACCGCTAGGCTCTCCCGTACAACCCTTTTCTTGAGCGCTGGCGGTAATAGCTTCTCGGTAAATCATCATAAGCCGATTATAATTTACATCCTCTGAGAATTGGCGCTCGAACATGTCCCGGGCTTGTTGTCCCATGGCATCTCGGAAAGGTCCATTCTGAGCCAGGCGACGTACTTCGGTCGCTAAGCCCGTAGGGTCGCCTGGTGCAAATAACAAACCCGTGGTTCCTGAACCCACCAACTCCCTCAAAGATCCAATATCGCTAGCAATGATCGGCAGCCCTGAACTATAGGCTTCCACGAGGGTTGCAGGGAAGTTTTCATAGACGAGCGACGGCAAAAGGAGCATCTTAGCACCCCTCATCAAACGTGCGATTTCTTCCTTCGGCTGTCGCCCCAACCACTCGATGCTCGGCCTTCGCTCCACTGCTTCAGCGACCAAGGCTGCCTCAGGACCATCCCCTACGATCTTGAGCGGTGGGAGTCCATCATGCTCTTGCCAAGCTTGAAGTAAGGTTGTCACTCCCTTCTCGGCGGAAAGCCTTCCAACATAAAGGGCATATTCCCCACCGGTCCCCACACCGTAGTCGGGATGGATGGTATTCGGCTTTACCCAAATCTTGTCGGCAGGAAGGCCGCCCTCAACGAACTTAGATCGGGCAAACTCAGATAATGCAATATACCTATCAATAACACGATCCCACGTGCCCAACATTCGGTGAATTGCGGTTGTAGTTACGGCAGCAAGGCTCGCGGCATGGCTTCCGCGATAGCAGGCGCGCAGCACGCCTTCAAGGGGCAATGCCTTGCCCAGACATGATTCACAAATCGCCCCTTCCCTGAAGAACATGGCATTCACGCATAATAGGCGGTAGTTGTGAAGAGTCTGAACAACGGCAACACCCTCTTCTCTTGCCGCATAATAGCCAGCAGGCGAAACTAATGGAAACGTGTTATGAAAGTGAACCACCTGAGGACGCAGTGACTGGATACGTTGTCGTAGTTCGTAATACACAGTCGAGTTCCAAACGGTCTGTTGCATCATTTGGAGTGGAGAAAAGGTTGAGATGCGGTCATTGTGCATGATGTATTCAGAAACCTGCAGACCCCGCTGCCGAAGCATTTCCGCTTCGGTTGCAAAGACCCTATCTTCGCCCCCTGGCATCTGATAGAAATTGTGGACGAGAAGCACTCGCTCAATTGACATAGGGAACAGCTTTCAACATACGCTCTGTCGCAAAATTTTTGTTAAGCATCATCTTCCGACTCCCTGGAACCCGATTTATACATTTAAGAGTTTTTATAGCATTGCGCAACGCATAATTGATCGACCTGGCGATTTCCTTGAGCGAATCTAATAAGCACACCCTACTATCGATTTCACCTATTACAAATTCCAAGATCGCTTTATTTTACAGACTTCGCAACACTTACTAGATCGTTGCCATAACCCCGTTTATCGTCAACTCCCACTTATCGATCAAGGTCGAAAATATGAAAAGTTCTGCCTAGGCATGCGATTCTGTAACATAGGTATTGAAAAAATTTCCGATCAAATGCAATCTCATATAAGAAAACTGTTCAATCTGCACGAACTCCGCGTATGAGGAGTCACCCCTTGCTATTTAGATTAACCGTTCCAAGTACGGTACTCATTCCGCTGCGATCTGTCGATCCATGGCAAGAACCATCATCCTATAGAATGCGTGGCTAATCATTTCGACCTGCACGCAGAATCAATTTTCATCCTAACCATCCTCGTTGGTTAGTTTTTTGCATAAGTATTGCCATAAACTAGACTTGCATATGCTACTTGGATCAACATACAGCCAATCATGATAGCTTGTGGAACTTCCCAGTAATTCTCCTGAACTCCCAGAAAGCAAAGGAATAAAATGCTCGCGGTGATAGTAAAAGCCAAGTGTCGATTGATATCGGCACGGGCTTTCACGCGCCAGAGGATCGCCCATATCAAACCCATCACCCCAAGAGCGAGTGGAACTCCAAATTCTGAAAACAGTGTGAGCCATGAGCAAAATGGTTGCTGGGTCGAGCCAAACCACTTGTTTTGTCCCATGAGCCACAAATCCCACAGATAGCGCTCAAAAGCAGGTGACATCCCCTTGGGCAGCAGTGGCACCTGCTTGGGCGATAACGGTCCGCCAAAGAAGTAACCAGTTCCAATCAAACTTGCTCTGCTGGAGTACTGCCCTGGTCCCAAGCCAATCAAGGGGGCCAACGGATACTCTGACGGGAGGTCAAACACCGTACGAATGATGGCCAAGGTTCTAGGATACTCTCCAGTGAACATGGCCTGGTACGTCCCACTAATTAGTCCCAGGTTTTTGCTCAGGGCAGAAACAGCCACCAAGGGGATCACGGCCAGGCATGCAAGCACCACAGCATTTCCAAGACGTAACTGCAACTTGGGGCGGACAAGGAATAATGCCAGAACAAGCGCTACAAAGCCCATAACGATCACATGGACCACCGACGAGAGAACGAGCGCGAGGGCACCAACCAATACCGGCAATAGGTGCTTCCGCCTTCTAAGCAAGTCCGGCAATAGAATAAGCAGCATGCAGGTCATATTGGTGGCGAACATGGGATTCGAAAAGGCCAGATCCGGCGCTACTCCTATATGGATCGTGCCGGTTACGAAATCACCGTTGGCCTGATCAAGGCTCCCTGTATGCATGAAGCCATAACCGGCCTGGACAATGCCAACCAAACCCTCGATCAGGGTCACTCGCGCCACGAAGGCCACCATAGACTCCAATAGCGTGGGATGGGCCAATCGCTTCACTGGGATCGCTATCAGGAACCAGGCCGCGCTGAAGGTAACAATTGAAAGCAAGGCACTATGGAGGACAAAGTCACCTTGGAAGAAATAACGAGCACCTATCAGGATCAAGAAGATCGTGAGCCCCACCACCGCGTTCCGGAGCGCAATGCCACTGCGAGTAGCCAGGATGAAGTACCCTAATGCGAGAAGCGGAATCACGTAGGCGATCGCCTTAAGTGGAGACCAGCAAAGCACTACAGTCACCATAAAGGCTCGCAGGTAAGCTCGCTGGTACACGTTCATTAAGGCTGCCTCAGGGTGCGGTAAAGCGGTATCAAGTACTGGGAAACAATTACGGCCCAGTCGTTACAAGCGGCCACACGATCCGCATGCTCTCGAATACTGGCAAAACTGGCAGGCTCCCCATAGGCCGAGATTGCCCGACCGAGCGCATTGTGAACGTCTTCCACCGAATCTAGGCAAACGAAGCCATTTACACCATCCTGCACGTAGTCCAGAGAGGCAGGCGTGCACGTGGCTACCGGAATGAGATTGGCACAGGCGAGATACTCGATCAGCTTGGTGGGGGGTTGATACCTGTGACGAGTAGCAGTAGGCACCATCGAAACACCGATATCAGCGGCACAATAGTACGGAAAGACTTCATTGTAAGGAACACGTCCAGTGAATACTATGCGATCCAAAATACCAAGCCGCTCAGCTTGCGCCTTGAGATTCTCAAGAAAGGCCGTATTCTCATGCGCACCGACCACTATCAGTCGCACATCGTCATGAGTTCTCGTAAGCAACTCAAAAGCCTCAAGCAACACCGGTAGTCGGCGAGAGGGCGAGATTGAGCCTGCGTAAAGGATCACATTATCAGAATCAGAGAGGCCCCACTTCTGGCGAATGCTGCTACGGATCTGCTCACGATTAGGCGGATTAAGACGCTGAACACTAGCTCCCAGCGGAATAATCGTCACATCTCGAAACGACGGCCTAAGCGTCGATGCGATTTTCTCCGTTAATGCGACAACCTTATCATACGTCTGTGCCTCCAGCCATGTAATTCGCTCCTTCAAAACACTCAATGAACTGGATCTATGTTTTTTATTTTCTACATGAAGTGTACGAACATCTAAGATCCATCTCGTGGATCGATGACGGGATAGCAGTGGAAGTAGTCCACAACCTCTAAAATGGAAGACATGGACGATATCAGCACCAATATCATCAATGGCCTTAGCCATGGCATGCAAACGCGTAAGTAAACCTGGAAAATCCTGCCGTGGCAAATGATGTAGCTCAATCGAGGCAAAAGACGCCTCCTGAATCCCCCATACATTGGATAGACCTAAGTAGGCCACCTGATACCCTTGTTCACTTAACAGTGTGGCGTATTCAAAGATATCGGAAAACTGCCCGAACTCATTGATGAAAACGAAAAGTATTTTCAAGGCCTGCCTGCTCAACTATCCTGAATTAGCTTTTCCCAAAGTGAAATCCGGCTATCGACGAATGGCTCGAGGGTAAATCGCTGCAGAAAGCGATTGCGATTCTGTGTCCCAATAGCCTCAGCCAACCCAGGTTCGCGATGAATCAACTGCAATTTCTCATGAATTTCTTGGGCATTACGCGCATAAAGCGGATAATCCTCCCCCAGCGCTTCGAGATTGCCGCCAACTGGGGTAGCAATGATTGGTTTTTTCAGCGCCATCGCCTCGAGCAATGCCAGATCGAAGACCGCCACTTCGGTGCTTGTGACAACAGCCCAGCAGCGACGCATCTTTTCAAGAAGATGGGTTCGATCGAGTTTTCCCTGGAAGAGTATGCGATTAGCAGCAGGGAGTTGATCTCGGAAGGCTATCAGTTCCGGTGTCAAGGCGGTATGAGCCCCAACATTGATAGCCTCCGAAGAATAATCATCTTCCAGCTCCGAAATAAAACGGGATGCGCCTTCGAGAAATAACTTTATCCCCTTTTCAGGCACATGCTGAGCTACATTAAAAATATTCCGCGAATCGATGTCTCCTTGGCCAACTTCCGAGTACGGATCGGGAATCGCATTATAGATAATCACCGACTTGGAAAGAATTGGTTCTACTAAGGTCGGATGCGATTCCAAGAATAGTCGCTGAGCACCATGACTTGGGAAAATTAGGAGATCTGTTCCTTGGACTGTAGCGACTTCCATTTCCTTCATTCGAGCCGCAAAACGTGTTCGTTCAAAATGAGGGTTGGAAGCAAGAAATTCACGGGTGTACCCCCCCTTTGAATGCTCTTCGTGAACGAGCCTGAGATTTAATTCAGTCTTGTAACGATGCAACTGGTAAACTATTGGCAGACCGAATGCATGCACCACAGTTGGGCCTCCCACAGCGTTAGCACGTAGTGCCGAGCGCATGTGCCGCCGTCTCAGGCCCTGCGAAATCGCATGGGCTAAATTCAGCTGCAGGCTGTTAGGTCGCGCCTGCAAGAGAGCCCAGAAATTGGTATGTTGCAATCTAGACTGAACCACATCAGCAGCTTCGAAACTGGACTCAGTCAGGCATGATAGGGGAAAGACCTTCTTATCAATAAGAGCTCGGACACCCATTTCGTCTCTTCTTGGTGCCAGTAGACTAGAAGCCAGTAGCTTTGCAACTGCACCAGGACCGCCGGAGTTCGAACCAGGAATATTACGAAGTCCTAAATAGATATTGCTCATTAGCATCAAATCCTCATCTCAAGTTCGGTCGAAACTTGCGGATTCGCTGCCATCTTACGATTAGCGATACGCTGCTCGAATATAACCAAGGCTCTTGCAACCGCCTGATCCATGTTGTAGTACTTATAGTCTGCTAGACGCCCCAGAAAGATAACAGAATCCCCTAGTTGTTTGGCTTCTTCCAGGTAGCGCCGGTACATATCATGGTTCTCTGCCTTTGGAATTGGGTAGTAGGGATCGTTCTGGCCCTCAACGAATGCCTCGGGAAATTCTGTGGTCACCGAGGTTCCGTAGCATCGCTGACCGGTCATAGTCTTATACTCAGAAATACGGGTAAAGGCGTGCTCATTTGGGTAATTGATGGTGCCCACCGATTGGAATGTCTCAATCTGATGATGTTCATGATGAAACCTCAGACTCCGGTATGGCAAACGACCGAAAGCATATCCGAAGTAATGATCCATTGGACCGGTAAAGATCATCCGATCATACTGCACTTCGCCTTCCAGTTCCTTGAAGTCGGCATTCAACAGCAACTTAATATTCTTGTGTGCTAACATCCTCTCAAACATGGCCGTGTATCCATGTTTCGGCATAGCCTGGTATACATCTTGGAAATATCGATCATCACGACTAACCGAAACAGGAACTCTACCTGTTACCCCAGACCCAAGCTCTTCAGGCCTAAATCCCCATTGCTTCTCTGTGTAACCCTTAAAAACATTCTCATAAATGAAGTCTGCCAGAAAAGTCAGCTCACCCCCTGCCTTTTCTCTGAGTTTAAGAATAGGTACCTTAGATCCAAATCCAAACTGCTCGACTAGTGCTCGTTCCAGTTTCTCTGCGAGGTGTGCAGGGAAGAGTGCCTCGATCGAGTTGAGGTTAAAGGGGATAGGAACCTGCTTCCCATGGATCATTCCAAGCACACGATGGTAGTACAGGTGCCAATCCGTAAATTGCGAGAGGTAATCCCACACTACCTGAGAGTTAGTATGAAAAATATGGGGACCGTAACGGTGCACCAGGACGCCATGCTCATCGTAATGATCGTAAGAATTGCCTCCAATATGATTACGCTTTTCAATGATCAGTACCGACTCATCCAACTGTGAGGCAATACGCTCCGCCATTACGCAGCCCGAGAACCCTGCTCCGACGATCAACCACTTTACTTTCACCCTAGAAAACTCCTCTTAACTTAGGACACCGGCAAGGTTTTTGGCTGCAATCTACGCAGAACGACGATCATGCAGGCAGTAACAAAAAACTCGGCAAGCACAACAGCAATAGCCATGCCGACCTGAGCGAACGCTGGGGCCAAAAAAGCCGCCAAACATAAATTCAACAGGCCAGCCGTTATGATAATGCTATTGAAAACTCGGTCCAATCCCAGAGGTAGCATCCACTGTATCCCAAGCACATTACTTAAAGCGATCAGCGGTGGAAGCAGCGCCAGGATTCTCAACACAGGTACTGCCTCCTGGAATGTCGGACCCAAGAGTATTGACACTAGCCAGGGCGCACCAAAAAAAACTACCAAGCCCAGAAAAACTCCCCCTGCCCCCATCAGTCGAACGCTCAACTTGAACAATGCCTTTGCGTCATCCCGGGATTGGCCCGCAAGTCGGCTAAGACGTGGATAAAAAGCCTGTGAAATTGGCCCTAGCAAGCCAAAGAACGATTTACTGATCTTCTCCGCCCCCGCGTAAAATCCTACCTGGGTTGGAGTTGCAAATGTACCAAGAATAAATGTATTTCCAGCAGTATAAAGACTGGAAGATGCCCGAAACAAGAACATCGTCCATCCCATCTGAAGTGTACGCATTATTCCTGCAGGCTTAGGTAAAGTTGGCGACACCACTCTATTAACCATGATCCAAGCCACAATCTGTGTTAGCGCTGCTAGCGCTAATTGTACTAGTGCCGCTTTTGGCAGGTCTTCCGGCGAATGAACTAGTATCAACAGGGCAACGGCAGCTAAGACCTTGCCAGAGATGTCAACACCAGAAATCAGACGCATCTTTTCCATTCCCTGGAAAAACCAGGTGAAGTTCATAGCCTGCAGGATGCCGGTCATAACGCATGCCCACATGACAGTCGAATTTCCCTGAAATATGGGAATCATCCTAAATGCAAGCAATGCTACTCCAGCCGCAATCACTACAAGAAATAGTTTAGCGCCAATAATATTTCCAATAAGTTCTGCCAGTTCTGATTTTCGCTGATCGTTTCTTGCAACTTCCCTTGTGGCCGATAAGTCAAACCCATATTCAACAAATAGCGCTAAATATGCCGCAAATCCCTGAGAAAATGCCAAAATCCCCCAAGACTCTGGCCCAAGAACCCGGGTCAAGTAGGGAATCGTTACCAACGGGATCAGGTATCGTGCGAAGTGAAGCCCGTATAGGGCTAGCATATTTTGAATGAGATTATGAACCTGTAGGCCCTGACGTCGAATACCTAGGTCAACGCTACGAGCCCACTGAAACCATCGATTCAACATGGTGGCATCCACCGCGAAGATTTTTCATTCGTTGCTGGCATAAACATCGCTTCCCAGCTCGTGCGATAAGAACCACGCATACGTTTCTTGAATTCCGCACGCTAGGGGGGTGGCAGCCTGCCACCCCAGCTCCCTCAAGCGGCCTACATCTAATAACTTCCGAGGTGTGCCGTCGGGCTTGGTGCTATCCCAGACGAGCTCGCCCTCGAAGCCCACCA
>JAGIBK010000013.1 GCA_017744355.1 bacterium
GGGTGTTGAAGGACGAGGCGCGGCGCTTGATGCCGTGGACTTCGTAGCCCTTGGAGAGCAGCAGCTCGGCCAGGTACGAGCCGTCCTGGCCCGTGACCCCCGTGATGAGGGCTTTCTTCTTCATTGAGAATGGACTCCCTTTCGTGAAAGCGTTGCGAGGTGCGGATTATTATACCGCCCACCCCTCGAAATAGCGACGCCGCCGCGATGCTTGTGCATCACGGCGGCGTCGCGCACTAGGCGAGCCTTTAGACGCGCTTGAGGCGCTGCATCTCCTTGGGGGTGACGCAGGTGCCGGTGGCGCGGCAGATCAGCTCGGGCTCGGCGAGGACCTCGGCGGCCGACACGGCGTACTCGGGCCCCTTGAGGGGACGGATCACCTTGTGGACCTCGAACTCCATGGTGCGGCTGGTGTTGCCGATCTTGGTGATGCGGCCGCGCGCCTCCACGTAGTCGCCGGCGTAGACCGGCTTGAGGAACTCGACGTTGCTGTAGGCGACGAAGAGACCCTCGTCCCCGTCGCAGCGGATGAGCAGCTCGGTGGCGACGTCGCCGAACAGCTCCATCATCTTGGCACCGGCGACCAGACCGCCAGCGTAGTGGGCATCATGCTCGCCGAGGCGAAGACGGATCAGACTCTCGAACTCGGCCATCTTACTGCGCCTTCATGGGGACGTGCGCCACGAAGTCCTTGACGAAGCGCTCGGCGTACTGGTTGAGCAGCTCTTCGACGCGCTTGGGGTCCTTGGACTTCACGACGAGGCCGGCGTGATGCTTGCGGGCCTGGCGGTAGCAGATCTCGGGATCGGTGTAGCCCGACAGGTCCGGGGTCTCCTGGCGCGCCAGGGTGATGATGGTGCCCGCGTACTCGTCGCGGATCTTGGGGAGCTTGTAGGGCTTCTTGTCCTGGTCGACCTCGATCTGGACCCACTCGTGCCACAGGCACAGGTCGGTCGCATGCCAGACCACGTCGGGGATGCGAGCCGCACCGACGCGGGCGCCGGCCTCGAGGAAGTAGAACTTGCCGTCTTCCTTGCTCTTGATGTACTCGATGTGGGTCACGCCGCGGACCAGGCCGAGGCTCTGGATGACTTCCTGGTTGAGCTTCTGGAGGGCCTTCTCGTCGGCGCTGCCGCGCTCGATGGTGCGGGTGGTGAACATGCCGCCGGTGGTGTTCAGGTCGAGCATGGGGGTGCCGTACTTGGAGACCGAGGCGAACATCACCTTGCGCTCCGAGACCACCGCGTCGACGTGGAAGACGTCGCCGGGGGTGTACTTCTCGAGCAGGTACTCGGACTGCTTGTCGCCGAGCTTGTCGAGCAGGGGCCACAGCTCGTCGCGGTGGTTGACCTTCTTGATGCCGTAGGACGCGGCCTCCTGGCGGGGCTTGAGCACCCAGGGGGCGGGCACGCGGTCCATGTAGGCGTTGATCGCGTCGTAGTTGAGGATGTGGACGAACTCGGGCACGGCAATGCCGTCTTCCTGAGTCTTCATGCGCATGGCGAGCTTGTCGCGGAAGTAGCGCATGGTCGTCTCGCCCATGCCGGGCAGGCGCAGGTGCTCACGGAGCATGGCGGCCACTTCGACGTCGAAATCGCCCATGGGGACGACGCGGTCGATCTTCTGGTGACGGGCCAAGTAGCTCACGACGTTCCGCACCACCTTCTCGTCGAAGACGTCGGGCACGGCGAAGACTTCGTCCACCTTGTCCCGCGGCCAGGCCTCGTCGAGGCGCTTCGCGTTCGTCATGACGATGACGCGGTGGCCCATCTCTTTGGCCTTCAGCATGAAGGGCCGGCCGACCAAAGCGACGGCGATGCAAAGAATCGTCAGGGGCTGATTTTCCGACACGATTGCTCCTTACTCCGGGGGGTTCCGGGTCAACGGGGACAAGGTCTTCATCGCCCTTCCCCGCGCGTTCCTTGCCATAAAGCATAGCAGCTTGAGCGCGAGTTGGCGCAAGCAGACGATCGCTTTGTTAAGTTTTTTATCGGTTGCTGGATTGCAGGTTCTTGAGGAGCCGGAGGATCTCCAGATAGAGCCACACCAGCGTGACCATCAGGCCGAAGGCGCCGTACCACTCCATGTACTTGGGCGCGCGCTTGGCGGCCCCCTGCTCGATGAAGTCGAAGTCCAGCACCAGGTTGAGCGCGGCGACCACGACGATCACGAAGCTGATCCCGATGCCGATGGGGGTGGCGGAGTGGAGGTGGGGGATCGCGATGCCGAAGAAGCTGAGGATGAAGCTCGCCATGTAGACCAGGAAGATACCGCCAGTAGCGGCCACGACGCCGAGCTTGAAGTTCTCGGTGGCGCGGATCAGGCCCGAGCGGTAGGCCAGCAGCAGGCTGAAGAGGGTTGCGAAGGTGAGGCCGACCGCCTGCATGGGCACCCCGGGATAGACCTGCTCGGTGAAGGCCGAGATGCCGCCGAGGGCGAGCCCTTCGAGGCCAGCGTAGATCGGCGCGGTGAGCGGTGACCACTCTTTCTTGAAGACGGTGGTCAAGGCCACGATGAGGCCGCCGAAGACCCCCACCATCACGAGGATCGGCACCAGGGCGGGCTGGGTGCTCGCGAGCTGCCAGGTGATGCTCGCGCCGGCGACCAGGATGAGCAGCGATAGCAGGGTCTTGTTGACCGTGCCCTGGATGGTCATGGGCTCCTGGCCCGACCAGGGATGCGAGTCGAAGGTCTTGTCGGTGAGGGTGGGATTGCCGGATCGCATGGGGGATTCCTCCTGCTGAATGGGCGGCGTTCGGGATGCCTTGCCCAAGATTCTACCCTGCCGGGTCCGAAAGAGGGGACGCAAGGATCGGATGCTCGCCTCGGATGGAAGGGTATAAGGCGAAAAGCAAGCATTCACCTCGGAGTCCCGCCATGTCCAAGATCGAGAATGTCTTCGGGTCGCTGAGAACCCTCCTGCCGCAAAGGTTCTGGCCCCAGGTCGACAAACCCGCTGATCCGGCCGCGCCCAAGCCGAGTGCCGGGGATGTGCTCGTGCTCACGCCTGCCAAGCCTGCCGCGCCGAAGGCCCCGCCCAAGACCGACGGCCTGAGCGCCGAGGAGATCGGCCTGCTTCAAGAGGGGCTCTTGCCCCGGAACTACTCGGATCTGAAGGCCTGCCTCGAAGCGAACGGCCGCGAGGCGGCGATCGCCCTGGCGAGAAAAGGCCTCGAGGGACCTTTCTCCCCCAAGTACGGGGATCCGGTCGCTATGCTGGAGACGGCGCAGCGCCTCAAGAACGACCCCGAGCTGATGCGCATGGTCAAGGATGTTCGCAAGGGCGACATCCTCCTCCAGACCTGGAACAACAACGACCTGGTCTCCGAGATGACCGGGGGGCCCTTCATCCATGCGGTGCTGTGCGTCTCCGACGAGGCGCCGCCCGAGTTCATCGAGGCCATGGGGATCACGGGCGATCCCGACGCGCCCGGCTCGAACGTGGTGCGTCGCAGCCCGCTGGCCGAAAATTCGTACGCGGCGGTCAGCACCCGCATCATCCGGCCGACCGAGGGCATGCCCGAGGCCGAGGCCGCAAAGGCCATCGACCGGGCGGTTCGCTACGCGGAGCGACAGCTCGGCAAGCCCTACGACTACTCGTTCACCAACCACAACGGGAAGGGGAAGCTCACCGACGCCTTCTACTGCAGCGAGCTGACGTACCTGGCCTACACGAGCCTGAGGGGCGCGAACATCGACTTTCCCATCTCCAAGTCCAGCGATCGCGACCAGCTGATGGTCGCCCTGGAGGCGGTCATCGACGGGCTGAAGCCCAAGGACAAGCCCGCCCTCATGGATCGCGCCATGAAGTTCGTCAACCAGAGCCCCAAGCCCGACACCAAGGCCATGGTGCGCTTTCTGGTGGACGAGGTGCTGGCGAAGTGCTATGCGACCGAGGGGATCAGCAAGACCCCCGGCGAGCGCGAGCGCCTCAAGGCGACCATCGGCAAGCTCATGGAAGGCGAGGGCTTCACGCGCTTCGAAGGGGCGAGTGAAGCTTACCGCAAGTCTGAGGCGGCCGGCGAGTTCGGGGGCGTGATGGGCTTCTTCGCGCGCCAGCAGGCGCTGGGGGCCATCGGGACGGGCTTCGTCATGGACGCTGCCGAACTGGTGAGCAACAGCGGGGTCAACTTCCTGGAAGCGGCCAAGACGACCAAGGATCTCCTGGTGGCCATCCTGCCCCATTCCGAGACCTTCGCCGCCTATCTCTACGGCCCCAAGGACGCGCGGACGGCCGCCGTCGGCAATATGCTCGATCGCATCGACTGGGTCAAGCAAGAGCTGGGGGACGTGCCGCTCATCGGCGACTGGGTCGATGATCTGCCCGCGCGCTCGCGCCCGGCTATCAAGTCGGACTTCGTGAGCCCGACCGATCTGGCTTATGCGCCCTTCACCCACTACGACTACAACGTTAAACCGGGCCACCCCCTCGATCCGCCCGTCGATCAGGCGTCCTGATCGTGCCTCGGCGCCCCAACAGGGGAGCTGAACTTGCTATAATGGCGTGGTTACCGCCTTTCCCAGCCAGGAGTTTCCGTTCTCATGAGCCTCCCGACCAAGTTCTTCGTCTTCGACTTCGAGACCACCGGCACCGATCCTTCCAAGCACGCGCCGATCGAGATCGCCGCCATCGTGCTGGACATGGCGACCCTCAAAGAGGTCGATCGCTTCGAGACCCTGATCAAGCCCTTCGAGGGGGCCGAGATCGATCGCGAGGCCATGGCGGTCAACGGCATCTCCATGGAAGAGCTCAAGACGGCTCCGGATCCCGAGACGGCCTTCCGCAACCTCAAGGCCTTCGCCGAGCGCCACGGCATGATGTACGCGGTCGCCCACAACATCGACTTCGACTGGGACTTCCTGAAGGCCGCCGAGATCCGCCACAAGGTCTGGGCCGTGCCCCTCGAAAAGCTCAAAATCGACACCCAGGCCCTGGCCGTGTGGGTGCTCGGCCGTAACGGCCAGCTCAAGGGCCACGGCCTCAAGAGCCTCCTCAACGCCTTCAACATCAGCAGCGAAGGCCACCACCGCGCCATGTTCGACGTGGAGCAGCTGTGCGCGGCGATCCGCAAGCTGGCGGACTTCAAGCCCGCCATGCAGATGGGCCTCTTCGGCTAGATCGATGCGAAAAGCGCGGCGTCTTCTGCTGCTGGGCCTTGCGGCGCTCGCTTTGAGCGCCTGCATGCCCAAGCAGAACTTCGAGGCCACCACCACCGCAGAGGGGCACCTCAAGGCCAGCGACGCCGCTTCGCATTCCAAGGCGATTATCAAGCGCGAGGGAACCTGGGTGACGGTCCAGGATGCCTATCGCTTCGACCTGACGCGCCTGGTGGACGTGGATGCGGGCTACCAGCCCCGCGAAATCACCGACGAGGCTGCGCTCACCCGTGACGAGGTCGTCGTCTCGACCGCGATCCACGGGGCGTTCGGTCTCGGCACCTTCAACGCCGTCATGGACCGGGTCCACTCGCCCTGGGCACAAGCGATCTACGATCGCACCCGCGTCGGGCGCCCCTTCCTCGTGCGATCGCTCTCGCCCCGCCGGGACGATTACTACGTGGTGCCGGTCATTTTCCGCGGGCGCTGGGCGGTGGCGAGCCACGTGGGCCTCTCGCCGCGCGGCACCTACTACAGCAACGGCTACACCGTCCCCGACATGCCGACCGAAGGCGCCGAGGCCAAGACGGTCTACGGCAGGCAGAGCCTGGATCGCCTGATCGCAACGCACCTCGAGCCACCCGTCTCGCCGCCCGAACGGGTCTACGTGGAGACGACCCCGCCCCAGCAGGATGCCGTGCTCGGCTACCTCTGGCGCGTCGAGACCCCGCGCCGCGAAGTGCTCATCGACGTGAAGGGCCAGATGGCGACCCTCTCCCCCGAGCAGCGCGCCCGTCTTCGGGAAGGAAAACGCCTGGAGTCGCCTGTCGCTTTTTAATTCGGCTCCAAAACGGCGTTCATCTTCACGCAACATTCACATGATAGGCTTCCCCCTGGCCGAAATGGCCGTGATTGGGAGGTTTGTCATGTTCATCACCCTCAACGACGTCGTCTACGAAGTCTCCCCGAGTCCCGGCGGGCTGGTCTTTCGCCGTCTCAACAGCGAACGCGAGGTCTTCACCCCGTGGGCGCGCGTGCTGGACAACTCCTTTCCGGTCGAGCCGGGCGAGCATACCGAGCAGATCCTCGAAGGCAAGCTGAGCGTTCGGGCCTACCTGGCGGGCGAGGATACCACCGAGCGCAAAAAGATTTCCTGAAATTTGGAAATACGGGGTTACCCGTCAAGATTTAGGTTCGGAGAGGGCATATAGAACCTAGCAACCGTCTTGATTGAGGGGGCCCGTTTCATGAGCAACAAGATCTCCGACTCGAACGCCGCCGCCAATGCGGCCGCTGCAGCTGCAAAGCTGCGCGCCTCTTCTTCGGGCGGCGGAGGCGGAAAGGGTGTCGGGGTTGCTGTGAGCGCGCCGGCTGCGGCCACCGATCGCCTCAACCAGACGGTGAAGCGCCAGCAGATCGAGGTGCCCCTGCTCTATCAGTACACGGGCAAGGACCAGAACGCCTGCGGCACCACCAGCCTCACCATGATCCTCCAGCACTACGGCAAGAAGATCACCCGCGAAGAGGTCGATGCCAAGATCCGTCAGATCGACGGCCCCACCAGCCCGGCTTCGATCGTGAGCTTCGCGAAGGAGCAGGGCCTCAACGCGGCGCTCTACAATCGCGGCTCGGTCGACGAGCTCAAGAAATTCCTCGACCGGGGGATTCCCCTCGAGGTCATGATCGACCCGGACGCGAACCCCAACGACACGGTCCTGCACTACGTGGTGGTCACCGGGTATGAGGCGGATCCCAAGACGGGGAAGACCAACCTCCTGATAAACGATCCGGCGCGCCTGGAGCCCGTTCGGATGAGCGAGACCGAGTTCCTCGAGAAGTGGTCGAGCCTCAAGATCAAGAATTTCGACAGCGGCCTCGACAAGTTCTTCATCGCGATCGCCCCCAAGGACGCGGAGCTCCCCGGTTCGCGCATGGCAGGCGGCCACACGGCCTCGATCGCCTTCCGTGGGATCGCGGTCGGCGAGCGCGTTGGGCGCTGGGGCATCGATACGGGTAACGCCATCTCGAAGGCCGCCACGAACGCCTGGAACACCGTCAAAGGCTGGTTCGGCGGCTAATCCCCTCTGCTCCCAAGACATCGAGGCTTCGCCGAGCATTTGCTGGTGGAGTCGTACGAAGCCGTCTTCCCCTTCGCCGGGTACCCTCGACTCGGAGCGGTTGCGAAGGAGGGGGGATATGGCGCTGGAAGCTAAGACGCAAGCGTTTGTAGAAGCCTTGGCAGCCAAGGGCGGGCCACCCCTCTATACCCTGACGCCCCAAGCGGCGCGGAAGGTCCTCTTGGATCTTCAATCCCAGGGCGGCGCGAAGCCGGAAGCCGCGATCGAGGACCGGATTCTTCAAACGACGGCAGGGGACGTCTCGGTCCGTATCGTTCGACCAGTTGGGGCTTCTCGGATGCTGCCCGCCGTCCTCTATCTCCACGGAGGCGGCTGGATCCTCGGCGACGCGACTACCCATGATCGCTTGATCCGGACTCTCGCACGGGACGCTGACGTCGCCGTCGTCTTCGTGAATTACCCTCCGTCGCCCGAAGCCCACTATCCGACGGCGCTGGAGCAAGCCTTGGGCGCCGCGTCGTACGTTCAGGCCAACGGCAAGGAGCTGAACCTGGACGGCGCGCGCCTCGCCATCGCGGGCGACAGCGTGGGCGGCGGGCTCGCCGCTGCCGCGACGATCCTCGCCAAGGAGCGAGGCGGCCCGCGGTTCGTTCATCAGCTACTCTTCTATCCGGTCACCGACGCCTCGTTCGATACCCCTTCCTACCAACAGTTCGCGGACGGGCCCTGGCTGACCCGGGCTGCCATGAAGTGGTTCTGGGACGCCTACCTCCCGGATAAGAGCGCCCGCGCCCAGCCCGGCGCCTCGCCCTTGCGGGCCTCGCGCGAGCAGTTGACGGGCCTGCCGCCCGCGCTCGTCATCACCGACGCGAATGACGTGCTCCGCGACGAGGGGGAGGCCTACGCCACGAAGCTCATGGAGGCCGGGGTCGATGTCGTTGCGACCCGCTACCTGGGGACGATTCACGACTTCATGATGCTAAATGCCCTGGCCGAGACCCCAGCGGTGCGCGGAGCGATTGCCCAGGCGGTCGATACGCTGCGCCGGGCCTTCGCCCCGACGGCGCGACCCGCGCAGGTCACCATGCTGCCCGAAGCGGGCGAAAAAGCCCCTCGCACGCCCTGAGCGCGCGGGGCTCGTCTCAATCTTTGACCGCGCCTTCCAGGAGGCCGCGCACGAAGTACCGCTGCCCCATCGCGAAGACCGCGATCGCCGGGAAGACCGCGATCGCGGTCGCCGCCATGAGCAGGCCCCAGTCGGTGGCTTCCTTCATGCTGCTGCGGAAGGCCGCAAGCCCCACGGGCAGGGTCCGCAGGTGCTCGGAATGGGTGGCGACCAGAGGCCAGAGGAAGGTGTTCCAGGAGGCCAAGAACTCAAAGATGGCGAGCGTTGCGACGGCGGGCAGGGCCGTGGGCAGGGCGATGCGCCAGTACAGGTCCCACGGCGAGCAGCCGTCGATCCGCGCGGCGTCCTCCAGCTCGGTCGGCAGGTTCAAGAACCACTGCCGGAACAGGAAGATCCCGAAGGCCCCCGTCAAGCCTGGCAGGATGAGGGCCTGATAGGTATCGATCCAGCCGAAGAAGGCCATCAGGGCGTAGAGCGGCACCAGGTTGATGTAGATGGGCACCATCATGGTGGCGAGGACGGCGAAGAAGAGAGCGTTTTGCCCCCTAAAGCGCAGGCGCGCGAAGGCGAAGCCCGCCATGGAGCCCGTGACGACTTGGCCCACGACCGTCACCAAGGCCACCAGCAGGCTGTTGCCGAGGTAGCGCAGGATGGGCGTTTCAGCGAGGGCCTTGGCGTAGTTCGAGAGGGTCGCAGGCTTCGGCCAGAACTCGGGCGGGTAGGCCACGGTCTGGGCGTAGGTCATCAGCGAAGTGCCCACCATCAGCAGGAAGGGAGCGGCCATGAGGCAGGCGCCCACGGCAAGGACCAGGGTTGCGAGCGGTCGCTTTCTCATCGCCCCTCCTCTTGATGGCTGAAGGCCTTGCGGCTCCACCACTGCACCGCTCCCAACAGGGCCAGGATCGCAAAGAGCACGTAGGCGAGCGCCGAGGCCTTGCCCAGCTTGAAGTAGGTGAAGGCGTTCTGGAAGAGCCAGTACCCGATGATGGTCGTCGAGCGGTGGGGACCGCCCTCGGTCATGAGGTAGACGGTGTCGAAGGTCTGGAAGGCGCGGATTGTCGCCATCATGGTCACCATCACCAGCGTCGGGGCCAAGAGCGGCAGGGTGACGTGCCGAAAGCGCTGCCAGGCGCCCGCCCCGTCCAGGCTCGCGGCTTCGAGCTGCTGGGAAGGAACGGCTTGCAGGCCCGCCAGGACCAGCAGCATGTCGTAGCCCAGGTTCTTCCAGACGCTGACCACCACGAGCGAGGGCAAGGCCCAGTGCGGATCGCTCAGCCAGCGCACGGGGCCCAGGTGCACGAGCCCCAGCACAGCGTTCAGCAGGCCGCTGCGCGGGTCGAAGATCCAGCTCCACAGGATGGCACCCGCGACCATGGAGGTGACGACAGGCAAGAAGTAGGCGGTGCGGTAGAGGCCGAGCGCCTTGACCTTCTGGTCGAGGGCCAGGGCGAGCCCCACCGCGAGGACCACGTCCAGCACGACGTAGAGGAGGACGAAGGCCCCAGTCTGCGCGAGGACCCGCCAGAAGAGCGGATCGCGCCCCAGGTCGGCGTAGTTTGCGAGCCCCACCCAGCGCGGGGCGCCGAGCATGTCCCACTGGGCGAAGCTGAGGGCGAACGAGCCGAGGGTGGGCAGGACGGTGAAGAGGCCGAGCCCCAAGAGGGCGGGCAAGAGGAGCCAGAAGGCCCAGCGCGCCTCGGTGCGGCGCAGGGGCGGCGTCATGGCGCATCCTCCTTCAAGAGGGCGTCGATCCGCGCGGAGATGGGGCGCAGGGTTTCCAGCAGGTCGGCCTCGCCGTTCCAGGCGGGCGGCAGCCCGTCGATCAGCTCGTACTGGATCTCGTCGTAGCTCGGTGGCGTGCGGGTGGGGCGGGCGCTCGTGATGACGTCGAGGAAGACCTTGCTCGAAGCGGGTGGCCCCGAGCCGAGGAAGGCGGGCGAGTTGGCCACGTCCGGCCGCGAGGGCACGATCAGGCCGCTCTCGGTGAAGGCCGCGATGCTCTTCTTGCTCGCCAGGTAGCGCACCAGCCGCCAGGCCTTTTCAGGCTGCTTGCTGCTCTTGGCGATGCTCCACCCCGAAGCGTCCGCATCCACCACCGAGCCCGTCTTGCCTCGGGGGAAGGGGGCCACGTCCCAGGGAAAGTCGAGCTTCTTGCGGAAGCCGGGGACGACCCAGCGGCCGCCCACCATCATGGCGAGCTTGCCCTGGGCGAAGAGCTGGCTCATGCGGGCGTTGCCGACCTGGGCCTCGGTGGGCGCCACGTGGTGCTTGGCGCGCAGGTCCAGGTAGCGCTGCATCGCGGCGAGACTCTGGGGCTCGAGCAGGGTCGAGCGGCGCATCTCGGCGTCCATCACGTCGCCCCCGTCGCTCCAGAGGTACGGCAGCCAGTAGAGGGGATAGGGCGCAAAGCCGATGCCGAACTGCCGGTCCCCTTGGGTGAGACGCTTGGCCTTCTCGACCATGGTCTCGTAGGTCCAGCCCGCCTGCGGGTAAGCGACGCCGGCGGTGTCGAAGAGGCGCTTGTTGTAGAAGATGACGAGGTTGGAGAGGTCGCGGGGGATGCCGTAGAGGGTGCCCTTCCAGGACATGGCGTCGAGCACCGGGCGGTAGAAGTCGCCGCGCTTCAGCTCGGGATCCCGTTCGAGCCACTCGCCCATGTCGCGCAGCACCCCGCGGTGGGCGAAGCCCGAGAGGGTCTGGCTCTCCATGAACAGCACGTCCGGCATGGTCCCGGAGGCCGCCAGCAAGCGGATCTTGTGGGGGTACTCGTCCGGGATGTGGATCAGCTTGACCTTGACGTCCGGGTTCTCGCGCTCGAAGTCGGCGAGCAGGGGCTTGAGGGTTTCGATCTCTTCGATCGAGCCCCAGGTCGAGAAGGTGATGGCATCGGAGGCCGGGCGCGCGCACGCGGTCACTGCGAGCGCGAAGAGCGCCACCATTCCCTTGAGACGCACCATTACTCCTTGTATGATGGCCGCGTGATCGAGCTTCAAGCCTATCGACCCGAGCAGGCCTCGGAACTACTGACCGTCTGGCAAGCAGCCATGGGCGATCGCCATCCCATTATGCCCGCCCTCTGGACGGCTAACACCGAGGGTGACCCGAGCTTCAGGCCCGAAGACCTGATCGTGGCGACTCATGCGGGCAAGATGGTCGGTTTCGTCATGACCAAGCGCTGGCGCGGATCCTATCCGGGCTGCGAGCGCTTCGCCGATGTGGGCTATCTCGCCTTGATGGCGGTGCATCCCGCGCACCAGCGGCAGGGAGTAGGCTCGCGTCTCCTGGATGAGGCGATCGCGCACCTGCAGCGCGAAGGGGCGACCCGGATCCTGCTCGAGGGCAGCTTCCACCACTTCATGCCGGGGATCCCGGCGTCGAGCCCCGAGGCCCTCGCCTTCTTTGCGCATCACGGCTTCACCCCGGCCAAGGAGGTCTGGGACGTGCGGCGTCGGCTGGATGAAGGCCCGGCGCTTCCCGAAGTGGACGACGTCCTGCGTTCCCAGCCGGACATCGCGATTCGGCCCTACTCACCGGGCGAGGAAGAGGCGCTGGTCGCCTTCTTGCAAGGGAACTTCGCTGGGCGCTGGGCCCGGGACACCGATCTCCTGCTGCGCTCGGGCGGCGACGTGCGGCATGTCGTGGGGGTCTTCTTGAACGGCGAGCCCCAGGGCTTCGCGCAGCTGCACCCCCCTTCGAGCCCGGGGGCCTTGCGCTGGTCGGGCTTTGTGCCCGAGGTGGCCGCCCTCGGTCCCATCGGGGTCGGCCAGGCTCTGCGCGGGCGCGGCCTGGGCCTCGCGCTCCTGGTGCGGGGCCTGGAGCGGTTGCGGGACCTGGGGGCCCGCGAGACGATCATCGACTGGACCGACCTGCTCGACTTCTATGGGCGGTGCGGCTTTAAACCCTGGCTGCGCTACGTCCTCGCACGGCGTCCGCTCGGATGAGCCAAGCACCTCGGATCGAGCCCGACGTCCTTTCGCGGGTCGTGGCGGCCTACCCGGATCTTGGGGCTTTCGAGGGGATCGCGCGTAACGGCCTGAGCATCAACACGGCGGCCTGTCTCTTTACGACGGATCGCGGGGAGTTCTTCGCCAAGCGCTACGATCCTAGCGAGCGGGAACCTGTCGCCCTGCTGGCCGAGCATGGGTTGATCCTTCGCCTGATTGAAAAGGGTTTCCCCACCCCGCGCCTCTGGCGCGATGCCGCGGGCTCGACGCTGCACTGGGCCGAGGGGCAGCCGTATGCGCTCTTCGAGAAGGCCCGAGGTGAGGATCGCTACGCCCAGGCACCGGTCTTTGCGCCGTGCACGCATCCGGCTGAAACCTTCGCAAGCGGCGCTGCTCTTGCGAAATTTCACCTGGCCCTTGCTGATGCGCCTGCGTTTGCGCCCAAGCCCTTCAAGGGCATCACGGCACGCTTCCGGGTCATGGCAAGTCCCTCGGTGCCGCTGGGGCTCGCTGCCCTCGAAGCCGAGGCACCGCTTCTTGTGCCGTTCCTGGCGGAACAGGGCGAGCTCGTGACATGCCTCGGCTGGCTCTCCGAGTGGCATCGCCGCATCAAGCCGTATCTTTCGCGGCTGCCGCGCGGGGTCATCCACGGGGACTTCATCAAGCGCAACCTCTTCTGGCAGGAGGCTGCGATCAGCGACGTGATCGACTTCGATCTCTGGAACGTGGATCTGTGGGTCTTCGACCTGGCCCTCTCGCTCATCCCGAGCGCGTTCGAGTGGCCGGCAATTCTCGCGGGGCGGGCGCTGCCGAATGGCGAGCACCTGCGGGCCTTCCTGGCAGGGTATCAGTCGGTTCGTCGACTGGAACCCTTCGAGCGGGCCGTGCTGCCATGGGTGGTTTCGAGCGCGCGCTTCGAATTCTACCTGAGCCTGGTCGCGCGGGGGCTCGAGCGGGGCGATCGCGCCGAGGCGGAGCGCTTCTGGCGGCTCTTGGTCGATACGCTCGGCTGGTTTGCGGCGCACCCGCGCTGGCACGAGGCGATCGCCCCCTGATCCTTTTGCGCGCAACGCGACGGGCCCCCGGATATTCCGGGGGCCCGTCGCGTGAAGGGGCTTACTTCTGGGTGAGGGCCTTGAGGAAGTCCTTCCAACCCTCGTTGGCGAAGGCGATGAGGCTGGGGTTGTCGTACTTGGTGTTGTAAGCCTGGGTCGCGGTGGGGAAGTAGGCGACCAGACCGGTGGAGTTGGCACGCGAGGCGCTGTGGATCTCGCTGGTGACGGTGGCGCCGACGGCGGTCAGCACGTCCTGAGCGGCGGCCTTGACGCCGGCCGAGACGTTGCTGGCGAGCAGCTGCTTGGCGAACGAGCCGATGTCGGCGCAGTCGCGGTTGTAGAAGCTCTGGGTGCCGGTGCGGGCGGCGGCGATGGTGGCCTTCTCGGCGGGCATGGCGCTGACGAGCGCGGCCGAGAGGTTGTTCATGGCCGGGACGAGCTTGGCGGTCAGCGCGTCGATGCTGACAGTCGAGAGGGTGAGATCCTCGCGGCCGCTGTAGCTCGCGGCGTAGGACTTCACGAGGGCCTCGCCCATCTGGGCAGGGGTCGTGGTGCTGGTCACGTTCTTGAGCCAGCCCGCGTAGTCCCAGCCGGCGCCCGGCTCGAGCTCCTCGGAGGCGACCAGGTACTTGGCAGCGCCCTTCATCTGGTAGGCGATCTCGGCGTGGGCCATGAGGCAGGCGTCGAAGCCCACCAGGTCGATCGGCTGGCCGGCGGCCTGGGCCATGGCGGGGGTGATCTTGCTCAGGTCGTTGGTGTTGAGGTGGCTGCCGTTGTCATCCCAGCCGAAGCCCTTGGTGATGAAGTCGCCGCCGCGGAAGATGCCCGAGCCGTGATCCCAGTAGCTCATCATGTAGTGCTGAGCGGGATACTTGGTGACCGCCCACTCGCCGAACGCCTTGACCACGTTCACGTCGCCCGAGTTGATTTCCTTGTTCTCGGGGATGAAGGGCAGGTCGGTGATGGGGGTCGAGACGATGGTGCTGTTCTTGCCGGCGGGATCCTTCTTGATCTCGTAGACGGCCGAGTCACCCTGCTTGATGCCGTCGAACAGCACGATCACGTTCACGTCGTCGGTGATGCCGGCTTCCATCTCGTTCAGGTCTTCGAGCCCGAAGCGATAGAGGTTGTTGTCGGCCGCCAGGTGAACCATGACAGTCCACTTCTTGGCACCCCTGGGCAGCTTGCGCTTGGCGGCGACCTTCTGGCCGTCAGCGGTGTTCATGCCGGGGAGCGAGAGGCCGCAACCGGCCAGCATCGAGGTTGCCGCAACCAGAGCCAACAGCTTCTTCATGGACGTGACGTTCTCCTATCAACAGCGACGGACGGAACCGTGACTTTCAACTGAGCTTTAGGTCGATTTAAGATGGTCTTAACCAACTCTTGTCATAACGTACCGCATGCGCCAAAAAAACACCAGGGTTTTTTTGGCGCATGCGGCAAATATTTTTGGGAGAGTTTTTAGGAGAGCTCGAAGAGGCCGCGCAGACGCGCCATGAGGCCCGATTCGTTGCCGCGAGCGGGCGCTTCGCCTTCGCTCTCGGACTCGGACGAGGTTTGGAGCGAGAGATCGGGCTCTTCACCGTCGTTGAGGACCCGCGCGTTGGTCTCGCGGCGCGCCTCCATGGTGCTCGCCATCTCGGCGGCGATCGCGGGGTTGGCCTTGAAGAGGGTCTTGAAGGCGACCCGGTCGATCTCAAGCAGCTCGGCGGCTTCCTCGGCGACCACCGTCGCGCTGCGCGGCTGGCCGCTCAGTAGGGACATCTCACCGAAGACCTGGTCGGGTGCGAGCATGGCGACCGGCTGGCCTGCGACCGAGACCCGGGCGCTGCCGCGCATCACGATGAACATGCTGTCGCCGGGATCGCCTTCCTGGCAGATGGTCTTGCCCGGGACGTAGGTGCGGTTGCGGGTGAGCGCCGAGAGCAGGGCGATCTCGTCGGGCGAGAGCGGCGCGAGCAGGGGCACGGCCTTGAGGTACTCGAAGAAGCGGATCGATTCCTTGGCCTCGTAGAGCTGGTCCTTGGCCATTCGGTAGGTTTCGCCCTGCTTGGTGTCGCTCTGGATGGCCCGCACGAACCAGGGGATGGCGTCCTGGCCCTGGCCTGTGCGGCGCAGCATCTCGCCGATCAGGAAGGCCACGTGGGCCTCGCTGATGGCCGAGCTCGCGTGGAGGCCCTTGTCGAAGGCCGCCTGGTAGGTGGCGATCGCCTCTTGCAGGTAGCTGCGCTCGCGCTTGCGATCGTTGCCGTAGCGGCAGGTCCACGCGAGGCGCAAGAGGATCCCGCCCCGGATCTCGCCGGGGGAGTGGCGGGCTTCGTAGCACCGCAGGGCGAGCTGGAGGCTCAGCATGGCGGCGAAAAGCGATCGCTCGGGCTTCTCGAAGTCGTGCCGCTTGATCTCGGCGACGCCCTCGAGGGCGACCTGGACCGCGGGGCGATCCCGCTCGGGGAGCTCGCGGAAGTGGTCCTTGAGCGCGGCGTAGCCGCACTGGGGGCAGACCCAGACGGCGTAGAAGAGGGGGTTCACCCCCTCGTAGTAGGGGCAAAAGTCCGCGTCGCGGCGCAACAGGACCGAGGCCGAGCTCTTGGGGGTGTGGAGCTTGAACCCGTAACTGCATGCCGGGCATTTCAGGTCACGGGCGACCAGGGGCAATTGGCTCACGACGCGGTTCTCTCTGTGAAGGCGGCTAGACCGGCTTCTTGGCGGCCTTGGTCTTCTCGACCGAGCTGACGCCCTTGAAGCCTATGTCATAGTTGTTCCCCGCGTTCCAAAGCAAGTAACCAACCCCCTTGGCGTCGTCGTTCGCCTTGATCTGGGTGGCCACGTAGTCGGGACCGTAGTTCTTGACCATGAACTTGAAGGCCTGGAGCCAGGGCCGGACCACGATGCCGGTGCCTTCCGTCTTCTTGAGGGTGCGCTTGACCCCTTCGTTGACGAAGTAGTAGGGCTCGTTGGCCGGGGACTTGTGCCCGAAGAAGGGCGGGTAGAAGTGCGACGGGTAGACCATGGGGCTGATCACGTCGGCGTACTTGCCGAGGTCCTCGAGCCGCTGGCCGGTGTGCTTCACGTCCACCCCTTCGTCCCAGGCGACCACGCCGAAGACGTCGAGACTCAGGAGCGTCCCGGTGGGCTTGACCACCTGGTAGGCTTCCTTGAGGTAGCTGGTGATGACCGCGTGCTTGGGGGTCGTGGCGGTGTCGAACGAGTAGGCGATGTCCTTGAGGGCGCCCATGGCAGGGAAGCGGATGTAATCGTACTGGATCTCATCCACCCCCATGGCCAACAGCTCCTTGGTGATGCCCAGGTTGTAGGCACGGACCTCCGGGTTGTTGGGGTCCACCCAGACGAGCTTGCCCTTCTCGCGCCAGGGCGTTCCGTTCTTGGACTTCAGCGCGAGGCGCGGGGCGCGCTGGGCGAGGAAGTCGTCGTGGAAGAGGGCCTGGCGCGCCACCACGTGGATGCCCTGCTGGTGGAGCCTGTCCACCAGCTTGGGCACGTCCCGGATGATGGCGCCCTTGCTCGCGCCGGTGCTCACGGCGAGCGGTACCTTGCTGTCGTAGGCGAGGCGGCCGTCCATGTCCTTGACGTCAAAGACCACGGTGTTGAGGCCGTGGGGCTTCATCTGGTTGACCAGGGTGAAGACCCGCTCGGTACCCGCCGAGGTCTGGGTCACGTAGATGCCGCGGGCGTCGAAGGTCTTGGGCTTGGGCACCCGCTTGGGCACGACGGCGTGCGCGCGCACGCCGGGGATCTCGATACGCTTGCCGACGGGGATCCAGCCCTTCATGCCGTTCTTGGCGAGCATGGCCTTTTCGAGCGACGGCCGGGTGTAGTAGTCGGTCATCGCCAGGTACATGTTGGCGAGGTCGGTGGGATCCTGTCCCTTCTGGACCGTGTGGAAGATCTTGCCGTCCACGTACTCGCCGCCCGCAGGCAAGGGCGCGTTGCCGTAGCCCGGATGCACCTTCAGGGGGCCCGAGGCGGCCTGGGCGGGAGCAGCGCTCGCGGGCGCGCTCGGGCCGCCGCCGCCGAGGACCGAGCCGGCCGCAGCCGCCTTCGCGATGGGATTGGCCTTGCGGTTGCCCAGCTTGCCGGGGTTGAGGCGGTCCTGGAGCTTGGTGGGGAAGGTGACGGTCGCGGGGTTGCCATCCGAGACGTAGGGCGAGAAGGCTTCCTCGCTCAAGCCGACGGAGCCCGCCGGCCGGCGGAAGTGGCGCTTCCACTCGTCGTCGATGGCCTGGATCCGGGGCACCTTGAGGTAGTTGTACTTCTTGTCGAAGGGCGAGGGCGAGGGGTCGGAGCCCACCAGGAAGATGGCGGTGTGCCGGTAAGCCTGGCTGCCCGAGCCGCCCGCGATCGTGGCCTGGAGGCCATCGCCCTTGGGGTACTGGCCGAAGGGCAGGGCGAGGGTGTCGAAGGTGAAGGAGCGGCCGAGCTCGCGCGCGACCGTGTCCTGGGCCTTGCGCATCTCGTTGGTGATCTGGGCGGCGCTCAGCTTGCCCAGGTTGGGGTGGCTGTAGCTGTGATTCGCGAGCTCACGCCCGGTCGCTTGTAGGTACTTCAGCTTGTCGCTCGCCTCGTTCGTGACCTCGAAGGCGTTGGGCAGCACGAAGAAGGTCGCGGCGCGCCCGAAGTCCGGGTGCTTGGCGTGGAAGGCGTCCATGATGCCCACGGCGCTCTGGGGATCGACCATGGGCTGACCCTTGGCGTCGCGGCGGACCTTGCCGCTCGCGTCGTGCAGGAACTTGAACTGCTCCGCGGTCGCGTCGTCGAAGGTCAGGACGACGGGCTTCTTGCCGGCGGGCACGTCGAGCTTGCCGTCCGCCAGGTCCTTGGCGTTGACCGAGACGTAGCCGTTGGCGTAGAGCCACTCGAGGTCCTTGCGGAAGTTATCGTAGGTGCGGGTCCAACGCTCTTCCTTGGTACCGAAGCGGTGGTACTCGAGGACGGGGACCCGGCCGAGTTCGTTGGGGGCGGAGGCAGGGGCCGCATGGGCCGACTGGCCTGCAAGGGGCAACGAAGCGAGCGCCAGCGCGGCGGCCACGAGGCGCGGCAGCCTGAGATGCTTGTTCACGGTCATTTCCTTCTTTTGAGAGGGAGTGGTGTGAGATCGATTCCACGTTACCATACCCCGCCGCAGGGCGTTCGAACGGCCTCCCTTGCCGAGTGAGAGGAGATGCGCGCCTGCGCCAGGCCACCGTGTCCGAAAAGCCTTGAGCGCTTTGCTGAAGCTAGCAAGCAAGCGTCTTGCCACAATGAGCCTGCTGCTTTTGGGTTCGCTTGGGAGGTTCGCCATGACCGCACCCGCTCCGCGTTACACCCCCCATGGACAGGCGGCCGACGAGGCCGTCCACGCCTTGATCCAGCGGGCCTTCTCGGTGCTCGCCGCGCGCAAGCTCATGCCCGTCGAGGCGATCGCCCATTACGTGATCGGCGACTACGGCCGCGGCGAGGGCTGGGTCGCCCACGAGGGGGAGGTCTGGCTGCCCTACGACACCCCCCACCTCCTGGTCCTGCTGCCCGAGGACTTCGAGGAGGAGGCGATCGCGGCCCACGAGGCCCTCATGGCCAAGCTCGAAGCGGTTTGCATCGACGTCGGCTACTCGTTGCGGATCGACGTCACGACCGCGCGGGCCCTCTTGGAGCCGGGCCGCGAGAAGCTCGCCTTCGAGGTCGCGGGCGGCCGGCGCTTGCTCTGGAGCTTCGGCGGGCACGACCCCTTGGAGGACTTCAAGGGCCTTTCGCCCGAGCGGCTCGAGGCCCACGGCCGGGTGACCCTGGTCGAGGCCGGTCCCGCCCTGCGCGAGATCACGACCTGGAGTGCCAACGACACCCTGGGGCTGCACCAGGGGGTCGTACGCCTCGCCTTCATCCGGTGCATCGAGGTCATGAGCGCCCTGGGGGACGCGGTGCTGTTGAGCAAGGGGCAATACGCCCCACGGCTCAGGGATCGCCTCCGCGCCTTGGCGGCGCTCGGTGCCCAGGGCGAGGTCAACCCGCAGCTGGTCCAACTCTACGGGGCGGCGATCGCCCTACGCACCCGCCAGCCTGAGCCCCGCCTCCCGGGGTGGTACGAGATCAAGACGCTCGGCGCTGAGGTGCTGGTCTGGGCGCGCCACGTGGCGCACGCCCACTTCGGGGCCCAGATAGCGGATCCAGCTTAACAGTCGAAGTGAGAGGGGCGCGGGGATTTTCCCGCGCCCCTCTTGCCATCTTGAGCCGGCAGCTCAGACCTGGTCCTTGAGCCCGCGCCAGATGCCCTTGAGGCCCGCGCCCACTTCGTCGAGGCTCGGGGCGGTACGCGACTTCAGGAACTTCAGGTCCTGGGGCAGGACACGATTGACGGCCTTGGCCGCCGAGTAGCCGACGGTCAGGGCTGCGAGGCCCACGGCGTGAGGCTCGCGCGCCAGCACCGCGCCGACCCGCTCCAGGTAGCTGGCGTCTGAGGCCGGGGCGCCCTTTTCGGCGACCGAGGCGGCGGCGAACAGGTAGTGCTCGATGTCCCGTAATTCATCGGGGTTCAGGTCGCGCGCCATGCCGAGCTTCTGGCTGTAGGCGCTCAGCTTGGCCGCATAGCCCGGCTCCCGGGTCGTGTTGCGCAAGTCGAGCGACTCAAAGTAGGCGGTTTCGAGGTTGCCCTGGTGGTGGCCGATGAGGCGCTCGCTCGTGGCTTCCACGTCGAAGGCCTGGGCGGCCCGGGCCCGGGCCACCGCATCCGAGAGAGCGGGAGTGGCAACGGGGGCGGGGCCCGAGAGCGCAAGGCGATCGGTGCCTTTGGCTGCGGGCGATGGTTGAGGGGCGAGCGGCGCCGGAGCCTGGGGGGGCGGGGCCTGCGGCACGCGCGCGGGTGGTTGGGAGCCTTGGACGCCGTTCAGGGGCATTGCAACCTCCGTCGAAGCGCATGAGCGAGGAAGCCTTATCCGTCCTATACCCAGCCACCGGGCCATGGGCACGGCGCCTCCCGGCACGGCCGAGAGGCGCCAACGGCGATGCGGGGCGAGGGGGATCAGATGTCCACGTTGGTGCCGATCTCGCCCAGGGCGTTGTTGAGGATGACCATACCGTTGATGAGGCTGGTGTCCAGGTTGTAGCGCCAGACGCGGGTGCCGACGTCGGTGCAGACCTCGAAGTACAGGCAGCCGCCGAAGAACTTGGCGTTGCGCACCGCCGTGTAGGGGCCGTTGAGCCCCAGGTTTGCGTAAGGCACCGTGTCGATCAGCCCCGTCTCGCGGTCGAGCAACAGCAGCCGCTCGCCCTTGGGGCCGCAGACGGTGAAGGCGATGAGCCGCCCGTCCGGGCTGATGGTGACGCGGGCGATGTCCCCGGGGGCCTTGCCCAGCCCGCCGCCGCCCAGGGGCAGCAATTGGAAGAGGTGAGGGTTCAGGACGTCGTAGAGGTAGAGCTTGCCGTTCAGGCTGGCGACGATCCAGCGACCGTCGGCGGTGATGTCCACGTCGCACAGGGGGGCGAAGTAGGGCAGGTCGGGCCAGAAGTAGCGATCGGGCCCCAACTGCACGTCGCGCTCGGCGGCGAGCAGGGTGAGGGTCACGGGCACGACCGGTTCGAGGAAGCCGGCGGGGCCGAACTGCTGGAGCACCACGTTGCCCCGCAGGTTGATGTAGACGAGCAGGCCCGTTTCCGAGATGCGGGGCCGGGCGCCCCAGCACAGGCCGTCCGGCGCGAGCAGGATGCGTCGCTGGGCGATCATGTCGAAGGCGTAGATGCCGCCGGCGAACTCGAAGACGACCCAGCGATCGCCGAAGCATTGGGCCGAGACGCCCTGCCACTGGAACGGGGTGACCGTGGCGAAGGGGAGGCCCGCCAGCGCCCCGTTCAGGACGTAGACGTCCTTTTCGAGGTCGTCGTAGACGAAGAGCATCCCGCTGCAGAACGAGCGGGCGGTGAAGGCCACGAAGCGGCAGGTCTCGAGCAAGACCGGGGGCTGGGGCACCACCGGGACGGGTGGTTGGGGACAGGGCTCGGTCACGACCGGGGCCGGTTGACCGCCCTGGGGAGACACCTCCTTCGAGATGGGGGGCGTTTCGGGCCGCGGGGAGGTCGAGGGGGCCTGGCTGCAGCCGACGCTGAAGGCGATCGCCGCGCTGGTGGTGGCGAGCGCGCGGTGGAGCTTGGTGAGACGCATGGGAGTCCTACCTTCCTCGGAGCGTCCAGCGTCACTTTCCGGCTACGTGAGCCGCAGGCGCCCAGGCCGCCTCGGCGGCCATGGCGTTCAATGCCTGGTGACGGTGGATGCTCCACGCGAGCCGAAAGACCGGCCTGGTAAGGGCTTGAGCGCACCCCTCACCGATGGCGGGTTCATTGGACGCGAAGGCGGTATCTCGTGTGGCCATTTTTATCACGAGGGGCCTTGGGCGATGTATGGGTGTTTCGCCCAAGGCCCCTCGTGAGGCACCCTTCGGCGCTTGGGCGCTTGATGCGGAGCGAAGGGCGGCTGGGCGCCCCTTTGCGCGGAGGCCCCCGAACACGCGGCGTGAGGAGGATCACGGGGGCGAGGGTCGAAGGCTTGCTTGCTAATCCTTTGCTTGATACAATGGTTTATGAAGTTTTATTAATCGATCTTCGCTCGTTCGCGCATCCGTCCGCGCAGGTCGCGCACAAGGAGGCTCACCATGGATCTCAACAATGTTCCGGTCAGCCCTGCGAGCGAGGCGCCCCCCGAGGTGGTGAGCGCCTTTCTCAAGTTCGTCCAGCAGAACCCCAACATGTTCATGGGCCAGCAGGTCGAGCTCAACGACCTCAAGCCGGTGCCGCAGCACATGTTCTTCCGCTGTGCCGGCTGCGACTCGCCGGTCCTGAGCGGGATGGAGGAGTGCCCCAACTGCCGCCGCTCCACCACCCAGACCCTCAAGGCCGGCGACGTCCTCAAGGAGCGCTACCGGATCGAGGAGCGCATGATGAAGACGGGCGGCTTCGGCAACCTCTACTCCGTCACCGACCTCAAGGAGAAGCGCCCGCTCGCCATGAAGCAGCTGCAGCATAGGCGGCAGGTGAGCGAGAAGGACCGCCTCCTCTTCGAGCGCGAAGGGCGCCTGCTCAAGTCCTTCAAGCATCACAGCATCCCGTACTTCTACGATGCCTTCTCGATCGAAGGGGCCATGTACCTGGTCATGGAGCGGATCCAGGGCGTCACCCTCGGACACTACATGCGGGTCCACGGCGCCTTTAGCGAGGAGCAGGTCATCACCCTGATGCCCCAGATGCTCGAGGTCCTGAGCTACCTGCACCACCTGCCGGTGCCGATCATCCACCGGGACATCAAGCCGGGCAACTTTATGTTCACCGAGGACACCCACGTCTACTTGATCGACTTCGGCGCGGCCACCGATACCCAGCCGCGCCGGGAGGCGCCGGGCCCCAACGGGCTGCCCGACGATCTGACGGGCGTCTTCACCAAGGGCTTCACGCCGCCCGAGCTCTTCCTCGGCATGAGTCCCTTGCCCGCGAGCGACCTCTTCTCCCTGGGGGCGACCCTGCTCTTCCTGCTCACCGCTAAGCATCCCTTCACCCAGTTCGACCCCATGCGCGGCACCTATCGCCTCGATGCGCTTCCCGTCTCGGATGGGCTGCGCCCGATTCTCGCCAAGCTCCTGGCGCTGAAGGTCGCCGACCGTTACCAGGACGCTGAGCATGTCCTCGAGGACCTGATGAAGGCGGGCTTCATCGTGCCAAACGCCTGATCGGCAAGAAGCATGAAAAGAGGGCGTCCGCCATGGCGGACGCCCTCTTTCGTGCTTGGCGCGTTTTAGGGATCCAGGACCGGATCCGAGATGAGGGTATCGGTGAGGAAGTCGCCAAGCACGTTGTTGAGGATGACCATGGCTCGAAGGGTCTCGGTCAAGAGGTCGTACTTCCAGATGCGGAAGTTGCCGCCGACGGTGGTTTCGAACAGCAGGCTCCGGCCATCGTTGCAGAACAGGGGATCGAGGATGAGGACCCCCTTCTTGTCGGAGCCGCTGATCGTATCGCCGAGGTTGGCGTACGGGACGGTGTCGAGCAGGCCGCTCTGACGATCGAGGACCAGCAGGCGGATGTCGTAGGCACCGGGCTCGAACTGGTAGTCCACCGGGATCTTGCCGACGGTGAAGGCGACGAAGCGGCCGTCGAAGCTGATGGCCACGTGCCCGATGCGATCGGGCAGGCCCGCGAGGGCCTGCCCGCTCAAGGGCAGCAGCTGGAAGAGGTGGGGGTTGATGACGTCGTAGAGGTAGAGGATGCCGTCGATGTTGACGACCAGCCAGCGGCCGTCACCCGAGATGTCCAGGTCGTAGATGACGCCGCGGCGGAGCTTG
>JAGIBK010000014.1 GCA_017744355.1 bacterium
AATTGACAAGTCCGCACTTGCTACTGGCTTATTCGCTATCTAGTTGTCAAGGTCCTCGGTTCGTTCGGCGGCGTTGTTTGCTGCCGACTTACTTACTCTAAGCGAAGGTTTAGGGACTGTCAAGCTCTGATTAAAGAAAAACTTGCACTTTGTCGGTTTTGTTTCGGGAATGGCTCGCGGCGACAGGGTTTGAGGGGGTTAACGAACGGCCCATTCTATTCATGCGAGGCCTTCGCCTGGGTGCCCGGAGGTGGAAAAGCCGACGATGGTTGGCTTGAGGTCGCTTGAAAGGTTGACGCCGGGTGGGGCGATCCGGTACGATTACTGATCTATTTTAGGTAAAGTGTATTCTTTAATTTGAGCAATTTGAAAACGGCAAGCGTTGTCCGAGAGGGCTGCGCATTGCCCTATTTCTGTCTGTTAGTGCCATAGGCCCTAACGTCGCTGTCGGAAATGACTACTTTAAGGGTGGTATCAATGCCTCAGAAAGCCGGTGAACGGGTAAACGTTTACCCCGGTTCCCCTTCAATCTCTTCGCAGCTTCCGGACCTGATCGAGATCCAGAAGCGCTCGTTCGAGTGGTTCTTGCGCGAGGGGTTGAAGGAGGAGCTGCTCTCCTTCTCGCCTATCGGTGACTACAGCAACCGCCTCGAGCTCCACTTCCTGACGGATTATACCCTCGGGGAGCCGAAGTATACCGTGCAAGAGTGCCGGGCTCGCGACGCAACGTTCTCGAAGCCCCTGCGCATCCCGGTCCGCCTGATCACCAAGGAGACCGGCGAGGTCAAGGAGCAGGAGATCTTCATCGGCGAGCTGCCGGTGATGACCGATTACGGCACCTTCATTATTAATGGGGCCGAGCGCGTCATCGTCTCCCAGATCGTTCGTTCGCCCGGCGTCTACTTCAAGCGCGAGACCGACCCGAGCGGCAAGAAGACCTACTCGGCCACCGTCATTCCGAACCGCGGCGCCTGGCTCAAGTTCGAGACCGACGTCAACGACCTGATCTACGTCCGCATCGACAAGACCCGCAAGCTCCTCGCTTCGGTCCTGCTGCGCGCCCTCGGCTACCAGAACGCCGAGATGCTCGACATGTTCCGTCACCGCGAGTACCTCCAGAAGACGCTCGACGCCGACAAGACCACCTCGGTCGAGGACGCGCTGATCGAGGTCTACAAGAAGCTGCGCCCGGGCGACATGCCCTCGGTCGAAGGCGGCCGTCAGGTCCTCTTCTCGCGCTTCTTCGACCCCAAGCGTTACGACCTGGGTCGCGTGGGTCGCTACAAGATCAACAAGAAGCTCGGTCTGTCCGTCGCTGAGAGCGATCGGGTCCTGGTCAAGGAAGATATCGTCGGCGCCATCGACTACCTGATCAACCTCAACTACGACATCGGTGCGGTGGATGACATCGACCACCTGGGCAACCGTCGCATCCGTTCGGTCGGCGAGCTGCTCCAGAACCAGTTCCGCGTCGGTCTGACCCGCCTCGAGCGGATCATCCGCGAGCGCATGACCATCCAGGAGGCCGACACCCTCACCCCGCAGAACCTCGTGAACGCCAAGCCCCTGGTGGCCGCGATCAAGGAGTTCTTCGGCTCGTCGCAGCTCTCCCAGTTCATGGACCAGACCAACCCCCTGGCCGAGCTCACCCACAAGCGCCGCCTCTCGGCCCTCGGCCCCGGCGGTCTGTCGCGTGAGCGCGCCGGCTTCGCCGTTCGCGACATCCACCCCTCGCACAACGGCCGCATCTGCCCCATCGAGACCCCGGAAGGTCCGAACGCGGGTCTGATCGGCTCGCTCTCGACCTACGCCCGCGTCAACGACTACGGCTTCATCGAGACCCCGCTGCGCCGCGTCATCAACGGCAAGGTCTCCGACGAGATCATCTACCTGACGGCGGATGAGGAGGACGAGTACCGCGTCGCGTCCGGCGACACGCCGCTCAACGCCGACAACACCTTCGTGGCCAAGCAGGTGCCGGTCCGCTTCAAGGCCGACTTCGCCTTCGCCGACCCCACCGAGGTCGACCTGATGGGCGTCAGCCCGATCCAGATCATCTCGGTCGCCACGGCGATGATCCCCTTCCTTGAGCACGACGACGCCAACCGCGCCCTGATGGGCTCGAACATGCAGCGTCAGGCCGTGCCCCTCGTGAAGGCCGAGCGTCCCCGCGTCGGTACCGGCATCGAGGCCCGCGTCGCGCAGGACTCCGGCATGGTCGTGCTGTGCCAGAAGCCCGGCGTCGTCACCCGCGTCACCGCCACCGAGGTGGTGGTCAAGGAAGACGAGAACGGCAAGGAGCGCACCTACAAGTTCCTGAAGTTCCTGCGCTCCAACCAGGACACCTGCATCAACCAGCGTCCCATCGTTTCGAAGGGCGACCGCGTCGAGAAGGGCAGCCCCCTTGCCGACGGCGCCGCGACCCAGCAGGGCGAGATGGCCCTGGGCCGCAACGTGCTGGTCGCGTTCATGCCCTGGGAAGGCTACAACTTCGAGGACGCGATCCTCTTGAGCCGCCGCCTGGTCCAGGACGACGTCTTCACCTCGATCCACATCGAGAAGTACGAGATCGAAGCCCGCGCCACCAAGCTCGGTAACGAAGAGATCACCCGCGAAGTCCCCAACGTCGGCGAGGACGCCCTCAAGGACCTGGACGACCGCGGCATCATCCGCATCGGCGCCGAGGTCGAGCCCGACGACATCCTCGTCGGGAAGGTCACGCCCAAGGGTGAATCGGAGCATCCCCCCGAAGAGAAGCTCCTGCGCGCCATCTTCGGTGAGAAGGCCCGCGACGTCCGTGACACCTCGCTGCGCGTCCCGCACGGCGAGAAGGGCTGGATCGTCGACGTCAAGGTCTTCAGCCGCGAGAAGAACGATGAGCTGCCCCCCGGCGTCAACATGGTCGTGCGCATCTACATCGCTCAGAAGCGCAAGATCCAGGTGGGCGACAAGATCGCCGGCCGGCACGGTAACAAGGGTATCGTCGCCCGCATCCTGCCCCAGGAGGACATGCCCTTCCTGCCGGACGGCACCCCCGTCGACATCGTGCTCAACCCGCTGGGCGTGCCTTCGCGCATGAACGTCGGTCAGACCTACGAGACGATCCTCGGCCGCGCCGCTGCGCTGCTCGACGACATCTACGGCGTGCCCCCCTTCGACGAGCAGTTCGGCGAGACCGCCTCGGACGACCTGATCCGCAACAAGATGCGGATGGCCGCCGAGAAGACCGGCTTCACCTGGCTCCAGGAGACCGGTAAGGCCAAGCTGTTCGACGGCCGCACGGGCGAGGCGTTCGATCGCCCCGTCACGGTCGGCAACATCTACATGATGAAGCTGGTCCACCTGGTCGACGACAAGATCCACGCACGTTCGACCGGTCCGTACTCGCTGGTCACGCAGCAGCCCCTGGGCGGTAAGGCCCAGTTCGGCGGCCAGCGCTTCGGCGAGATGGAGGTGTGGGCGCTCGAGGCCTACGGCGCGGCGTACACCCTCCAGGAAATGCTCACCATCAAGTCCGACGACGTTCCGGGTCGCGCCAAGGCGTACGAAGCGATCGTCAAGGGCAAGAACCTCTCGAAGCCGGGCATCCCGGAGTCGTTCAAGGTTCTCATCCGCGAACTGCAGAGCCTCGGCCTCGACATGCACGTGGCCAAGGCGGACGGTACGGAAATCGAACTCTTCGAAGAAGAGGAGATCCCGTCCCGCGGTCTGCGCACCCAACTCCTCAAGCCGGTCCTGCCCGAGCTGGGTACCGAGGCGCTGAGCTAAAGCCCTCGCGGGAGCCGCTCGCGACCGACGCGAGCGGTTCCTGTCCCAGCAACCGGACCCCTCTAGATTTAGGAGAGACTTTTGTCGGATATGAGTTCGAAGTTCGATTATATTAAGGTCGGCATCGCGTCCCCCGAGCGTATTCTCTCGTGGTCGCGCGGCGAAGTGACCAAGCCCGAGACGATCAACTACCGGACCCTCAAGCCCGAGCGGGACGGCCTGTTCTGCGAGCGCATCTTCGGGCCCGCCAAGGACTGGGAGTGCCACTGCGGTAAGTACAAGCGCGTCCGCCACAAGGGCATCATCTGCGAGCGCTGCGGCGTCGAGGTGACGGACTCCAAGGTCCGCCGCTACCGCATGGGCCACATCAAGCTGGCCGCTCCGGTCGCCCACATCTGGTATCTCAAGGGCATCCCCTCGTACCTGAGCATCCTGCTCGACATCCCCCTGCGCTCGCTGGAGGACGTCGTCTACTTCAACTCGTACATCGTCCTGGACCCGGGTAACACCAACCTCGAGAAGCGCCAGACGATCACCGAGGACGACTTCGAGAACCTCGATGCCAACCCCGAGGCCGAGTTCGTCGCCAAGATGGGCGCCGAGGCGGTCAAGGAGCTGCTGCAGTCCATGGACATGCAGGAGCTGGGCAACGAGCTCAAGAACGATCTGGCGTCGGCCACCGGCCAGAAGCGCGCCAAGATCATCAAGCGCCTGCGCGTCGTCGACGCCTTCAACGCCGCCGGTAGCCACCCCGCCGCGATGATCCTGGACGTGATCCCGGTCATCCCCCCCGACCTGCGCCCCATGGTGCAGCTCGACGGCGGCCGCTTCGCCACCAGCGACCTGAACGACCTCTATCGCCGCGTCATCAACCGCAACAACCGCCTGTACCGCCTCAAGGAGATGGGCGCGCCGGACATCATCATCCGGAACGAGATGCGCATGCTCCAGGAGGCCGTTGACGCCCTGATCGACAACGGCCGTCGCGGCCGCGCGGTCGTCGGCCCCAACAACCGCCCCCTCAAGAGCCTCTCGGACATCATCGAGGGTAAGCAGGGCCGCTTCCGTCAGAACCTGCTCGGTAAGCGCGTCGACTACTCGGGCCGTTCGGTCATCGTCGTCGGCCCCAGCCTCAAGCTGCACCAGTGCGGTCTCCCCAAGGAGATGGCGCTGGAGCTCTTCAAGCCGTTCGTCATGAACAAGCTGGTCGAGCGGGCCATCGTCCAGAACATCAAGAGCGCCAAGAAGAAGATCGAGCGCGGCGAGACCATCGTCTGGGACATCCTGGAAGAGGTCATCAAGGGCCACCCGGTCCTCCTCAACCGCGCCCCGACCCTCCACCGCCTGGGCATCCAGGCCTTCGAGCCGGTGCTCGTCGAGGGCCGCGCCATCCAGATCCACCCGCTCGTCTGTACCGCCTTCAACGCGGACTTCGACGGTGACCAGATGGCCGTCCACGTGCCCCTCTCGGTCGAAGCCCAGACCGAGGCGCGCCTCCTGATGCTCGCCTCGAACAACGTGCTGTCGCCCGCGACCGGCCACCCGATCATCACCCCCAGCCAGGACATGGTCCTCGGCATCTACTACCTCTCGGTCGAGAACCCCGGCGACACCAAGGGCCAGGGCATGTACTTCAAGGACTTCACCGATGCCCTGGCGGCTCATGCCAGCGGCCTGGTGGGGACCCATGCCAAGATCGCCGTCCGCCATACCGGTGATCGCATGGAGGCCTACGGCCCCGAGATCCTGGACCTGTTCCCCGAGGATCGGCGCGACTTCTTCCGCGCCAAGTTCGAGGCCAAGCAGATCCTGGTGACGACCGTCGGTCGCATCATCCTCAACGAGCGCCTGCCCGAGTCGTTCCCCTTCTATAACGTCATCGTCGACAAGAAGATCCTGGGCCGCATCATCATGCGCGCCTACAACGAGATCTCGAGCTCGGCGGCCGCTGAGCTGGCCGACAGCCTCAAGAACCTCGGCTTCAAGTGGGCGACCCGCGCCGGCGTCTCCATCGCCATCGCGGACCTGACGGTCCCCCAGGACAAGAAGGCGATCCTCAAGGCCGCCGAACAGCAGATCGAGTCGTCGCGCACGGCTTACCTGCGCGGCGAGATCACCGAGGTCGAGCGTCACGCCCACGCCATCGACACCTGGGCCGAGACCACCGAAGTCCTGACCGCCAAGGTCGTCGAGGACTTCGATCGCCTCAACTCGGTGTACATGATGGCCTTCTCCGGCGCCCGCGGTAACCTCTCGCAGGTCCGTCAGCTGGTCGGGATGCGTGGCCTGATGGCCGATCCCTCGGGCCGAATCATCGACCTTCCGATTAAGTCCAACTTCCGCGAAGGCCTGAACGTCACCGAGTACGTCATCTCGTCGTACGGCGCCCGTAAGGGTCTGGTCGACACGGCGCTGCGTACCGCGGACTCGGGCTACCTGACCCGTCGTCTGGCGGACGTCGCTCAGGACGTCATCGTCCGCGACGACAACTGCAACACCGACCGCGGCCTCAAGCTCAGCCCGATCAAGGACGGCGACATCGTCGTCATCCCCTTGATCGATCGCCTCGTCGGCCGCGTCATCAACGAGGACCTGGTCTCCACCAAGACCGGCGAGGTCCTGTTGCCCAAGGGCACCCTGGTGCTCCCCGAGATGCTGGACCTGTTCAAGGCCGCCGAGCTCGACCACCTGCTCGTTCGCTCGCCGCTCACCTGCCAGAGCAAGCACGGCGTCTGCCGCTACTGCTACGGCTGGAGCTTGACCAACAACAAGCTGGTCGACATCGGCGAGGCGGTCGGCATCATCGCGGCCCAGTCGATCGGTGAGCCCGGCACCCAGCTGACCATGCGTACGTTCCACACCGGCGGCGTCTTCACCAAGGGCGCTTCCAACACCGCCCTCAAGACCAAGCAGGCCGGTACCGTGGAGCTCGGCGACGTCAGCACCCGCGAGTTCCGCACCAAGCACGGTCAGATCGTCCTGGTTACCGACAAGGAAGCCACGATCAAGATCAAGGGCGCCAAGAAGAGCCAGGAGATCGTCGTCCCCGTCGGCTTCGACATCAAGGTCAAGGACGGCGAGCACGTCTCGGCCAACACGATCGTCGCCGACAGCGTCGCCGGCTCCACCGCGGCCTCGCGCAAGAGCCTTGAGCGCAGCTTCAAGGACATCTCCGCCGACGTCGGCGGCCAGGTCGAGTTCGCGGGCTTCGTCTCGGAAGCCAAGAAGGACCGCCAGGGCAACGAGTCCAAGACGGCCAACCGTGCGGGCATCATCTGGGTGCTCCAGGGCGACGTCTTCAACATGCCCGCCGGCGCCACCCTCCAGATCAAGGACGGCCAGGCGGTCAACGAGCTCGACGTGATCGCCGAGACCACGGTCGCCACCGAGCACGGCGGCACCCTGCGCCTGGGTTCGGACATCGTCCTCGAGACCGTCGACGGCAAGGCCGTCGTCAAGGGCGGTCGCGACATCGCGATCGTCACCGCGGAGCTCGCGGCGACCGACTGCGACGTCCTGCCCGGCAAGAAGGAGCCCATCCTGCGCGTCGGCACCGAGGGCCGTGAGCGGACCTACACCCTGAAGGTCGCGGACGGTCAGCGCGTCGAGAGCGAAGCGATCATCGCCGAGAGCGTCGAGGAAGGCCTCCAGGCCCCCTCGGGCGGTGAGATCCGCTACGTGGACGTCCACACCGCCGAGCGTCGCCTGGTGACCAAGACCAGCAAGCTGCTCTTCATCCCCGAAGACCACCTGTCGGTCAACAAGGACATCTCGCTGCTCAACACCCGCCAGAAGGACAAGCCCGAGTCGGGTCTGTTCGCCACCGGCGACGAGGTGAAGGCCGGCGACGAGATCGTCAAGGACATCACCGCCAAGAACAACGGCGTGCTCGAGATCGTCGAGGACAACAACATCGTCCGCGAGCTGATCATCTACCCCGGCACCCGCTACGAGGTTCCCCTCGAGCTGGAGCTCAAGGTCGATGACGGCAAGCTGATCGACGCGGGCACCGAGCTCGCCGAGGGCATCAAGGCCAAGGAAGCGGGCGTCATCCGCATCCTGCCCATGCCCGAGGACGCCACCAGCCAGGTGGTCGTGGTCCGCAAGACCATGGAGCTGACGGTCACCCCCGAGGTGGAGCCCATCGCCTTCAACGCGACCTCCGACGACATCGGGCTGGCCTTCTTCACCCGCCTCTTGGTCAAGGACGGCGAGCGCGTCAAGAATGGCGCGCCCATCGCCAAGACCGAGGTGGTCCTCAAGATCACCGGCGGCCTGGCGCACCTGGCCGGCAAGGTCGAGCTCCCCGAGCTCGGCACCGAGGAGCGCGGCGGCTTCAAGATCACCATCCTGGAGTCCATGAACCTGCGCCGCGACATCCCCGCGCTCGCCAAGCGCGCCGATCAGCGCGAGCAGACGGCCGTGACCTACCTCCTGGTCGAGCCCGGCGCGATCGTCAAGCCCGGCACCACGGTGATCCGGACCGAGATCCTGTCGCACGCCTCGGGCACGGTGCAGTTCCCCGCCGGGGACACCTCGCGCCTGATCATCGTGACCCCCGACCTGGAAGCGGCCGTCAAGGTTGCCAAGCCTGGCGTCGAGGATGGTTCGTTCGTCCAGGAAGGCGCCGACCTCGGTGGCGGCGTGCTTGCGCCCGTCTCGGGCAAGGTGCGCCTCGCGGACGGCACGGTCTACATCCGTCACGCTCGCCCCTACCTCATCTCGATGGGCACCCAGCTGCTCACCGACGACGGGGACATGGTGATGCGCGGCGAGACCCTCGCCACCCTCATCTACGACCGCGTCAAGACCGGGGACATCATCCAGGGTCTGCCCCGCGTCGAAGAGCTGCTCGAGGGCCGCAAGCCCAAGGAGAGCGCCCTCATCGCCGAGCACGGCGGTGTGGTCAAGCTCCTGTCGGATCCCGACGAGGCGACCAAGGTCTACGTGGTCACCGAGACGGGTGAGGAAGAGTACGCCTTGCCCCCGGGCAGCCGCCTGGTGGTCAACGACGGCGAGACGATCGAGGCCGGCGATCTGCTGACCGAAGGTCCCGTCAACCCCCACGACGTCCTGCGCATCATGGGCGTCGAGGCGGTCCAGAAGTACCTGGTCGACGAGGTCCAGATGGTCTACCGTTCGCAGGGCGTCGAGATCGGCGACAAGCACGTGGAGGTCATCGTCCGTCAGATGTCCCGCAAGATGCGGGTCGACGATCCGGGCGACACCACCATGCTGCCCGGCGAGCTCGTCGACTCCCTCGACGTGGAGCGCCTGCAGGCCGAGGCCCTGGAGCGCCAGGGCACTCAGGCGGTCGTGCACCCGATCCTCTTGGGTATCACGAAGGCCTCGCTCAACACCGAGAGCTTCGTGTCCGCCGCCTCCTTCCAGGAGACGACCCGCGTCCTCACCGAGGCCGCGATCGAAGGGAAGAAGGACTGGCTGCACGGTCTCAAGGAGAACGTGGTCATCGGTCGCCTGATCCCGGCCGGTACCGGCTTCTTCCAGGTTGAAGAGGAGCCCGAGGCGCCGATCGCCGAACCGATGCTCATCGGTTCGCCCGAAAGCCTCTCGTAGTGCGATCGGGAGCGGGGCCATGGGTTGACTCCTTGGCCTCGCTCCCGTATACTCCGTGATCGCGCCATTAGTATTAAAGTTAGATTAAACATCCACACGCGTTTTGGATTACTTTTGGAGGTAAATCCGTTGCCCACGATCAGTCAGCTTGTTCGTAACGAGCGAGAGAAGGTCCTCTACAAGACCAAGTCCCCGGCGCTTCAGGCTTGCCCGCAGCGTCGCGGCGTTTGCACCCGTGTCTACACGACCACGCCCAAGAAGCCCAACTCGGCGCTCCGCAAGGTCGCCCGCGTCAAGCTGACGAACCAGATCGAGGTCACCAGCTACATCCCTGGCGTCGGCCACAACCTGCAGGAGCACTCGGTGGTGCTGATCCGCGGCGGCCGTGTCAAGGACCTGCCTGGTGTTCGCTACCACATCGTGCGTGGCACGCTCGATACCTCCGGGGTCAAGGACCGCAAGCAGGCCCGTTCGAAGTACGGTGCCAAGCGTCCGAAGCCCGGCCAGGCCGCTGCCGCCGGCAAGAAGAAGTAGTTTTTAAAAGGAGATAAGGTATGCCGCGTCGCGGAAAAATCGTCAAGCGCGCCCCGGTGGCGGATCCCATCCTCGGGAATCCGCTCGCTACGCGTTTCATCAACAGCCTCATGGAGAAGGGCAAGAAGAGCCTCGCCGAGAGCATCTTCTACGGCGCCCTGAACCAGGCCGGCGAGAAGCTGGGCAAGGAGCCCGGTGAAGTCTTCTCGAAGGCCCTCAAGAACGTCACCCCCCTCGTCGAGGTCAAGCCTCGCCGCGTGGGTGGTGCCACCTACCAGGTGCCGGTCGAGGTCAAGCACGAGCGCGGCACGGCGCTCGCCATCCGCTGGCTGATCACCAACTCCCGCAAGCGCAGCGGCAAGCCGATGATCGAAAAGCTCGCGCTCGAGATGGGTGAGGCCTTCCAGGGGACCGGTCCTTCGGTCAAGAAGAAGGAAGACACCCACAAGATGGCTGAGGCTAACAAGGCGTTCGCCCACTACCGCTGGTAGGCCGGCTAACGGGATCCCCGACTGGCTTGGCAAGGCGCCGGGCCGGATGGTTCAAGGAGGCAAGTAGGCTTTATGCCTAGGCAATTCCCACTCGCGAAAACCCGTAACATCGGGATCGCCGCTCACATCGACGCCGGTAAGACCACGACGACCGAGCGTATCCTCTACTACACCGGCCGGACCCACAAGATCGGTGAGACGCACGAAGGTTCTGCGACCATGGACTACATGGCCCAGGAGCAGGAGCGCGGCATCACCATCACGTCGGCGGCCACCACTGCCACGTGGAAGGATCACCGCATCAACGTCATCGACACGCCCGGCCACGTGGACTTCACCATCGAAGTCGAGCGTTCGCTGCGCGTGCTCGACGGCGTTGTGACCGTCTTCTGCGCGGTCGGCGGCGTCCAGCCCCAGTCCGAGACCGTGTGGCGCCAGGCCAACCGCTACGGCGTTCCCCGCATGGTGTTCGTCAACAAGATGGACCGCATCGGCGCGGACTTCTTCCGCGTCATGGACATGATGAAGGACCGCCTCAAGGCGAACGTCGTGCCCATCCAGTTCCCGATCGGCGCCGAGGATACCTTCAAGGGCATCGTCGACCTGGTCAAGATGAAGGCCTTCATCTACACCAACGACCAGGGCACCGACATCCAGGAGACCGAGATCCCGGCCGACCTGCTCGACGACTGCAAGATGTGGCGCGAGCAGATGGTCGAGGCGGCTGCTGAGAGCGACGACGAGCTCCTCAACAAGTACCTGGAGACCGGCGAGCTGAGCGAGGAAGAGATCAAGCTCGGCCTGCGCAAGGGCACCATCGCCAACCGCATCGTGCCTGCGACCTGCGGCTCGGCCTTCAAGAACAAGGGCGTCCAGCTGATGCTCGACGGCGTCATCGACTACCTGCCGGCTCCGACCGACGTCGAGGACATCAAGGGCATTCACCCCGACACCAACGAGGAAGACTCGCGTCCCTCGTCGGACGAGGCTCCCTTTGCGGCCCTCGCGTTCAAGATCATCTCCGACCCCTTCATCGGGAAGCTGACCTTCTTCCGCGTGTACTCGGGCAAGCTCACCAGCGGCTCGTACGTCTCGAACGCGACCAAGGGCAAGCGTGAGCGCATCTCGCGCATCCTCCAGATGCACGCCGCGCACCGTGAGGAGATCTCCGAGGTGTACGCGGGTGACCTCGCGGCCGCCGTCGGCCTCAAGGACACCACCACCGGCGACACCCTCTGCGACGAAGCTCACCCCATCATCCTCGAGCGGATGGTGTTCCCCGAGCCCGTCATCGAGGTCGCCATCGAGCCCAAGACCAAGGCCGACCAGGACAAGCTGGGCATCAGCCTCGGCAAGCTGGCCGAAGAGGATCCGACCTTCCGCGTCAAGAACGACGCCGAGACCGGCCAGACCCTCATCGCCGGCATGGGCGAGCTGCACCTGGAGATCATCGTGGACCGCCTGCTGCGCGAGTTCAAGGTGGACGCCAACGTCGGTAAGCCTCAGGTCGCCTACCGCGAGACGATCCGCAAGACCGTCAAGCAGGAAGGCAAGTTCGTCCGTCAGTCGGGCGGTCGTGGTCAGTTCGGTCACGTCTGGCTCGAGATCGGTCCCCTCGAGGTCGGTGGCGGCTACGAGTTCCACAACAAGATCGTCGGCGGTGTCGTGCCCAAGGAATACGTTCCCGCGGTCGACAAGGGCGTCCAGGAGGCCCTCAACACCGGTATCGTGGCGGGCTTCCCCGTCATCGACATCAAGGTCACGATCTTCGACGGTTCGTACCACGACGTGGACTCGAACGAAATGGCGTTCAAGATTGCCGGTTCGATGGCGATCAAGGACGGCGTCATGAAGGCCGACCCCGTCATCCTCGAGCCCGTCATGAAGGTCGAGGTCGAGGTTCCCGAGGACAACATGGGCGACGTGATCGGCGACCTCCAGGGCCGTCGTCGCGGCATCGTCCAGGGCATGGAATCGCGCAGTGGTCTTTCGATCATCCGCATGCACGTGCCCCTCGGCGAGATGTTCGGCTACGCCACCGAGCTGCGCTCCATGACCCAGGGCCGCGGCACCTTCTCGATGGAGTTCTCGCACTACGCCGAGGTTCCTCGGAACGTGGCGGAGGGCATCATCACCAAGGCGAAGGGCGTCAAGGCCTAAGCCTGATCGAAGCTCCCCGGCAACGGGGAGCTTCGACGCAAGATCTCGCGCGGATCGCGCGATAACGATCGAGATCGGAGCGCCGTCCTTCCAAAACGGGAGGTGGCGCTGGATCCCCAATTTAGGTTAAAATAGACTTATTGTCGTTTTAAAGAACGGAGAATCAGAGAGGAACCCATGGCCAGAGCGAAGTTCGAGCGCAACAAGACGCACGTCAACATCGGCACGATCGGTCACGTCGACCACGGCAAGACCACCCTGACCGCCGCCATCA
>JAGIBK010000015.1 GCA_017744355.1 bacterium
GGCGGCGCCTTCAACCAGGGCACCCAGGTTGGCGTCGGCGGCGGGCCTGGCGGTATCAACCAGGGTCTCGGCCAGACGGCCGGCGTGGTCGGTGGCGGCGGTGGCCCGGGTGGCGGCGGCGCCTTCAATCAGGGCACCCAGGTTGGCGTCGGCGGCGGGCCCGGCGGCATCAACCAGGGTCTCGGCCAGACGGCCGGTGTCGTCGGCGGTGGCGGTGGCAGACGCGGTGGCGGCGGCGGCTTCGCCGGTAACCAGGGCACCCAGGTTGGCGTCGGCGGCGGGCCTGGCGGCATCAACCAGGGTCTCGGCCAGACCGCCGGCGTGGTCGGCGGCGGCGGTGGCCGAGGCGGCAACACCGGCTTCGCCGGGAATCAAGGGACCCAGGTCGGCGTCGGCGGCGGCGGTGGCGGCATCAACCAGGGGCTCGGCCAGACCGCTGGCGTCGTTGGCGGTGACAACACCCGCCGTGGCCGGCGCGGCGGCCCCCGTTAAGGGCTTGGCCTGATCCCGTCTCATCCCAGGCCGGCGCGCGAGCGCAATGGCGCGCCGGCCGTTCGCTATTGCCAGGAGGCCCCATGGTGCGGCACCTCTCTCGCATCCCGCTCGGCATCGCCTGCGCGCTGCTCGCCGGCTGCGCCCAGCCCCTGAACGCCCCCACGCCATCTCCCCGGGCCCATGCCACCCCCGATCGGGCGACCCAGCAGGTGAGCCAGGTCATCGGGCCGGGCGGCATCACCCAGAACGTCGGCGGCGTGAGCCAGAGCGTCGGATCGCCCTTCGGGCCGGGCTTCCCCTTTTCATGGGGGAGCGGCGCGGGCGGCAACAGCACAACCACCACGGTCACGGGTCCTGGCAGCGTCGCCTCCGTCACGACGGTGACCTCAGGTGGCGGCGGCCAAGCCGCTTACTCCAGCACGGTCTCGGGCAACCGCGAAGACATTCGTGCCTCCTACAACGTCTACGGTCCCAGAACGCTCGAGGTCTCGAACCTGAGCGGCAACATCGTGATCGTGCGCGGGCCCGGTAACCGGCTCTCCTTCGAGGCCATCAAGGAGTCCGGGGCAGGGCCGGCTGAACTGGGGAAGGCCACCATCGCGGTCTCGACCGCGGGGCCCTTCTCGATCGTCAGCAACTACCTGGACCCGAACGCTCGCCTCAACATCAACTATCTCATCCGCGTCCCCTACAACATGAGCATCGGTCGGGTCACCACCGGCAGCGGCACGGTCTCGATCAACCTCTGAGCACTGGGCCCCTCATCCCCTTCACGGCTCCCTCGGGCCCGGTACGCGCCCGGGGGAGCGATACGCTGCAGCCCCACGCCCAATCTAACGCGATGAGGCTCAAGACTCCCCTTCAGGCTTGAATGAACTCGCTCGTTTAAGAACGACTTACGCTTGAACAGGCGTTGCGCGCAATAAATTCAGCGAGTTGAACCAAGGTTGAAGCGGCATCAAGCAGGGAAGCAAGGCAGAAGGGAGCTAGGAAGGTTTTTTTGCGGTCAAAGCATCCAAGAGATAACGCTTGCCCCCATGTTAGAACAACCATCACACGCTCGTGATGCGTAAGCATCCCTAGCAGGTGTGATGGTCGATGAGATCGGCTGCAAAGCATCCGATCGCCGTCTAGATGAAGGGGGAATCCGTTCATGTTCAAGACCATGATTCAAGCGACAATTCTTGGCACCCTTTTGGCCACCAGCGTCGGGTGCGGGCTCGCTCCCACCATGGACGTCCAAGGCGGCTCGAAAAATCGGTCGAGCGGGGGCATCTCGCAGACCATGAACCAAACGGCAAATTCCGAGGTCAGGGGCGGCTACTCGGGCGGCGCCCTCAACAACAACGCCGTGGCCGTGAACGTCGGGTCGCAGCGCGCCTCGGGCAACAACATCAACCAACGCCTTGATCAAGAGGCCAATGCGAAGGTCAAGTCCTCCACGCCCATTTCCGGCCTCTCCACCGCCAACGGCAACGCCGTGAGCGTCAACGTCGGCAAGCAGCAGGCCAGCAACAATAACAACAAGCGGCGCTACTAAGCCCCGCCCCGGAGCACGAACGCCAAAACGGTTGCGGCCCCGCTTTTCAGGCGGGGCCGCAACCGGGGCGGATGAGAGCATCAAGCGCTCGGAGAGAGACGTGAACGGAGGTTCTCACCCATGGGCAAGAAGCTCACGAGCAGGGCCATCGCGGCCTGCATGGTGGCGCTCTGCGCGGGCTGCGCACAGGGTCCCTCGATGACCGACGTCCAGGCATACGCCAAGAGTCAGGCCAAGAGCTTGGTCGTCGGCAACGAAAGCAAGGCGACCACCAAACAGTCGGCCAAGGCCCAAGACGGATACGACAACGCGGGCTACGCCAACGGCCAGGGCGTGGCCATCAACGAGGCGAGCCAAGTGGCGATCGGCAAACGCAACCAGGTGCATGCCGACCAGCAAGCCCGGGCCGAGGGCGGCAGCCACAACAGTGGCGTGCTCAACGGCAATGCCGTCGCGAGCAACGCGATCGAGCAGGCAGCCATCGGGCGCGGCAACCGCCTCGAAGGGGAGCAGTCGGCGAAGGCCGAAGGGGCCTCTTACATCCGCGGCAGCGGCAGCGGCAACGCCGTGAGCGCCAACCAAGGGCGCCAGGTCGCGATTCGCGGCCGCTGAGCGGCGCTCATTGCAAACGGCGCGCCCCCGAGTGGGGGCGCGCCGTTTGGCTGCGTTAGGGGTAGATGCGGGTCAAAAGGCGCGGGAAGGGGATGCACTCCCGGATGTGCTCCAGGCCGCAGATCCAGCGGATCGCGCGCTCGATGCCGAGGCCGAAGCCGCTGTGGGGCACCGAGCCGTACTTCCTGAGATCGAGGTACCAGCCGTAGGCCTCCTCGGAGAGGTCGTGCTCCTTCATGCGCTCGACGAACAGGTCGTAGTCCGCGATACGCTGCGAGCCGCCGATGATCTCGCCGTAGCCCTCGGGGGCGAGCATGTCGGCGCAGAGGGCCACCTCGGGGCGGCTGGGGTCGGGTTGCATGTAGAAGGCCTTGATGGCCGTCGGGTAGTGGGTGACGAAGAAGGGAGTCTCGAACTGGTGGGCAAGGATGTCCTCGTCGTCGTTGCCGAAGTCCTCGCCCCACTTGATGTCCGAGCCGGCCTTCTGGAGGCGCTCGACGGCCTCGTCGTAGGTGATCCGGGGGAAGGCGCCCTGGGTGGTCTTCTCGAGCTTGGTCACGTCGCGCTCGAGCACGGCCAGGTCCTCGCGGTTCTTCTCGAGCACCCGCTTGACCACGTGGGCGACGAAGTCCTCCTGGACCTGCACGTTCTGGGCGAGCTCGGCGTAGGCCATCTCGGCCTCGACCATCCAGAACTCCATCAGGTGGCGGCGGGTCTTGGACTTCTCGGCGCGGAAGGTGGGGCCGAAGCTGTAGACGTTGCCGAAGGCCATGGCGCCCGCCTCGAGGTAGAGCTGGCCGGACTGGGCGAGGAAGGCCTTGTCGTCGAAGTAGTCGGTCTCGAAGAGGGTGGTGGTGCCCTCGCAGGCGGCCGGGGTCAGGATCGGCGTGTCGAAGCGGATGAACTCGCGCGATTCGAAGAACTCGTGCATGGCCATCTCGATGGTCGAGCGGATGCGCAGGATGGCGTGCTGGCGCTTGGAGCGGATCCACAGGTGGCGGTGGTTCATGAGGAAGTCCACGCCGTGCTCCTTGGGCGAGATCGGGTACTCGCCGAGGGGGATCTGGACCGCCTCGACCGAGGTGACCGTCAGCTCGAACCCGCCCTGGGCGCGCTCGTCGGCGCGGACGGTGCCGGTCACGACGCAGGAGGCCTCCTGGCTCAGGGAGTCGGCGGCGTTCCAGCTCTCGTCGCTGACCTGGGCCTTGACGACGACGGCCTGCACGATGCCCGAACCGTCGCGGACCTGCAGGAACTGGAGCTTGCCCTTGGAGCGCTTGTTGTAGAGCCAGCCGCGGATCACGACCTCCTGGTCGACGAAGTCCTTGAGATGGCTGATTTTCGCCTCGTGGCGGGTGGCGGTCTCGGTCACGGTCTTTCCCTTTCCAAGTGGTGCTCGCTGCGTTAAAATCGAGGTGGTTAAAATAACATTATAGCTTACGAATGGGGCCATGCAGCCCCCCCGAAGCATCGTTCAAGACAGGAGCCGGAAGTGAAAACCGCCATGCCCGAGATTCGCCTCGGTGAACGTTCCCACTACTGCGGGGACCTGCGTGCCGACGCCATCGGCGCGAACGTGACCCTCTACGGTTGGGTCGACTCCCGCCGCGACCACGGCGGGGTCATCTTCGCGGACCTGCGCGATCGCACCGGCCTGGTCCAGGTCGTCTTCAGCCCCGAGGTCGCCGCCGAGGCCCACCAGCTCGCCGACCGCCTGCGCAACGAGTACGTGATCGGCGTGACCGGCAAGGTCCGCGCCCGCGCCGAGGGCATGGCCAACCCCCGCATGGCCACCGGGGAGATCGAGGTCTACGCCGACAGCCTGGTCATCTGGAACGCCTCCAAGCCCCTGCCCTTCATGATCGAGGGGGGCAAGCCCGAGGTCGACGAGACCGTCCGCCTCAAGAACCGCTTCCTCGACCTGCGCCAGCCCTTCATGCAGGAGGCCATGATCAAGCGCCACCGCATGAACCAGATCATCCGGCGCTACATGGACGACAACGGCTTCATCGAGGTCGAGACCCCGATCCTCACCAAGAGCACCCCGGAAGGGGCCCGCGACTACCTGGTGCCGAGCCGCGTGCACCCGGGCGAGTTCTTCGCCCTGCCCCAGTCGCCCCAGATCTTCAAGCAGCTCCTGATGGTGTCGGGCTACGATCGCTACTTCCAGATCGCCCGCTGCTTCCGCGACGAGGACCTGCGCGCCGACCGCCAGCCCGAATTCACCCAGCTCGACGTCGAGATGAGCTTCCCCAGCCAGGAGCTCGTCCTCGACACCATCGAGACGCTCGTCAAGAAGCTGATCCTCGAGATCGCCGGCGCCAAGGTCGAGAAGGCCGCGCGCATGACCTACGACGAGGCCATGGGCCGCTACGGATCGGACAAGCCCGACACCCGCTTTGGCCTTGAGCTGGTCGATCTGACCGAGGCCGCCAAGGGCTGCAGCTTCAAGGTCTTCGCCGAGGCTCCCCAGCTCAAGGGCATCTGCGTGCCCGAGGGCAGCTCCAAGATCAGCCGCTCGCAGATCGACGCCTTGACCGAGTTCGTCCGCGGCTTCGGCGCCAAGGGCCTCGCCTACCTCAAGGTCGGCGAAGCCTCGGGCCCGGTCGCCAAGAACCTCTCCCCCGAGGAGACCGACCGCATCGTGGCGGCCGCGGGCGCCAAGGCCGGCGACCTCATTTTCTTCGCCGCGGACAAGCCCAAGAACGTGGCCGAGGTGCTCGGCCGCCTGCGCCTCAAGCTGGGCGAGGACCTCAAGCTGATCCCCGAAGGCCGCTACGACCTGCTGTGGGTCACGGACTTCCCCATGTTCGAGTACGACGAGACCGAGGGCCGCTACTACTCGATGCACCACCCCTTCACCCGGCCGCGCGACGAGGACCTCGACAAGCTCGAAAGCGCCCCCGGCGAGGTCAAGGCGATCGCCTACGACATCGTGCTCAACGGCTACGAGATCGGCGGCGGCAGCCTGCGTATCTTCCAGCGCGACGTGCAGGAGCGGGTCTTCCGCATGCTGGGCCTCAACGAGGAAGAGATCCAGCACAAGTTCGGCTTCCTGCTCTCGGCCTTCGACTACGGCACCCCGCCCCACGGCGGCCTCGCGCTCGGCCTGGACCGCATCATCATGCTGCTCATCGGCCGCGACAACATCCGCGACGTGATCGCCTTCCCCAAGACCCAATCGGCCAAGGACCTGATGGCCAACTGCCCGAGCGAGGTGGACGCCAAGCAGCTCAAGGAGCTGCACATCCAGCTCAAGGGCTAAAATCCCTCGATGCGACCGGGCCGCCCGAATGGGCGGCCCGGTTTCGTTGCGATACAGCCGCAGGCGTTAGGGGGCCAGGCGCGGTATCGGCATGATGGCCCCCGCCTGAGCCTTGGCGGCCGGCGCCTCGCCGGATCGCAGGATGGCGAGGCGCGTCAGGTAGGGACCGATTGCCTCGAAGACGACCACCGCCCCGAGGGCCACCGGCAAGATCGGGCCCGCCATGTCCGGGAACTTCTCCTGGACGATGAAGGCGAGACCGATGGCCATGCTCGCCTGGGGCACCAGGCCGCAGCCCAGGTACTTGCGGCAGACCGGGTCGGCACCGGCGAGCGTGGCGCCGAGCGAGCCGCCTAAGAGCTTGCCGGCGAAGCGCCCACCCACGTAGGCCGCCCCGATCCAGCCCATGGTCGCAAGCTCCGCCAGGTGCAGGGACGCCCCCGACAAGGTGAAGAACATGATGAGCAGGGGGCCCTCCATGGCCTTGACCAGGTCGAAGACCTGGATCTTGACCGGAACGGTGTTGGCGACGGTCGCCCCGAAGACCAGCATCACGAGCAGCACCGACAGGTGAAGCCACTCGCAGGCCCCGGCTCCGAGCAGGATCAGGCCGATGGTCGGCAGCTTGAGGCTGTCCCGGCCGTAGGGGGTCAGGGACCAGGCGCGCAGCGCGAGGGCGAGGCCCACCCCCAGGAGGGTCGAGCCGCCGATCTCGCGCAGGGGCGAGAGGAGGGCCTCCTGCCACGCGACGGCCGCCGCTCCCCGGTGGACCACCTCGACCACGGGCAAGAGCAAGTTGAAGAGGACCATCTCGACCAGGCTGTTGAGGGCGATGACGGCGAGCAGGGTCTTGACCAGCTCACCGCGGGCGCGCAGCTCGCGGATGACCCCCAGGGTGGCGGCAGGGTCGGTGGTGCCCGCGATAGCCCCCATCAAGAGCGCGATCGCAAGCGGCGCATGGGCGAGGAGCAAGAGGCCCGAGACCAGGGCGAAGGTCAGGGTGCACTGGACGAGGGTGATCGACAAGAAGCGCGGCCCCAGCTTGCGCAGCTCCTGGAGCTTGAACTCCTCGCCCAGGAGAAAGAAGATCGTCGCCAGACAGAAGGCCGAGAGGGGCTTCAAGGCCCCGAGGGTCGCCTCGCCCACCACGTGGAAAGCCGAAGGGCCCAGGGCGACCCCCACCAGGAGGTAGCCCGTGACCGCCGGCAGCCCCAGGCGCTTGAAGAGGCGGGCGCAGGCGAAGCCCAGGAGGACGAGGAGGCCGAGGTAGAGCAGGGTCATCGGCTCACCTCCGTGAGGGCCTTATCCCCCTGGAAGCAGCGGAAGTGAGAAACCTTCCAGGTACAGAGCATGCCCGAGTAGGGGGCAGAAAAGCCGTCGAGCAGGCGCTCGGCCGCAGCGATGACCCGGGGGGTCGCCTCCTCGGGCACGATGGCGAGGACGGTCTTGCCCTGCTCGCGATCGGCGCCCTCCAGGCCCAGTTGGCGAGAGAGCGAGGGGTAGGCCCCGAGCCACGAGAGGAACTCGAGCCCCTGGCTGTCGTACACGGTGGCCCCGGGGGCTCCGGCCTCCTTGATGTCGGCGAGAAGCGCCTGGAGGCGCTCCGCCGAGGGCAGGATGATCAAGACGGCATCCATCACGGCGACTCCTTTCGATCCGGGGCCAGGCCCCGCGACATCACCCCTCGAGCGTACGGGGCCCGTCCTGAGTCACCGTGAACGCACCGTGACCTGCAAGCTACAGATCACCCGCTCGCTAATTCGCTCCCATGAAAGCCGGTCGGTATGAGCCAAGCCGAGCAGCGGCGCACGCAAAAGCCCCCGGCCGATTGGCCGGGGGCTGAAGGGCGCGACGGCGGGTCGCGCGAAGGTTCAAAGCTTACGGACGGCGTACCGGCACCGGCACCATACCCAGGCGGGCTGTGCGCGGGCGGCTCCAGCGCTCCAGCAACAGCAGGGCGGCGCACCCACTCAACAGCACTGCGATCATCGATACCTCCTCCCGGGATCCTGCGATGGGACGTCTCTCCCGATTCCCGGCTCGACAGCAAAATGTGTCGCAATATTAAGCGCAACGCCTGACTGCGTCAACAGACAAGCGACCCCTCATGCCCTCTTCGCGCCGACTTCGGCCCACCCCCGGCGGCGCGGGGATTAAATCTTGATTAATCGCTTAACCAAGGCGCGAAAAAGCCTCGGTCGAAAGGCACGTCACGAGCCAATCCTCGCTTCTCAGCCACCTTGAACAAGAGGCCTTGTGCACCGCAAAACCGCTCTTAGAGCGGGTCTTGGCGATCGCCCTCCTTAACCTGATCGCGTTGACAGGGACCGCTGCTTGGTGTTACAAATCGTTACGTCAAGGCAAGCGAAACTTCGATTCGCCAAAACCGACCAAGCCCACGACGCGACGTCAACATCTCACCTCTATAGCAGACAACCTCGCACCAACATGGCCGTCCTCCGACCTAGAAAGGAGGTCTCCCGCACGGCCGGTGACTCTGGGTGAAGCCCGGTCGCTTCCATTCACCCACGGTGTGTGTGTGTCCAAAGCTAAAAACCACGGCTCAGAGAGGTGAATGACATGACCAACGCGAGCAAGAAGGCTCTTTTTGCGCTGACGCTCTCCGTGAGCGCGGTCGCCGGCTGCGCCAAGTCGCCCGCGACGACCCCTCCGGTTCCGAACGACGGCGCGAAGGTCGTCGACCTCGACCACGTCAAGAATGCCGGCGGCGAAGTCCTTCAGCCGCCCCCCGTCTGTCCGCAGCCGGGCATCTGGAACGCTGACTGTCGCTTCATCGCCTTCACCGCCTGCCGCCAGGAACGCATCGGCCAGGTGGTCAAGGAGAAGAAGTACTTCCGCCCCTACAAGAACGCGAACGGGGGTATCGACTACCGGGAAGACGGCAAGTACGGGACCTACGAGGAGTACTTCGACAACGACGGTAAGCGGAAGTTCCGCGAGGTCCTCAAGGTCCGCTCGGCCGGTGGTCTCTTCCTCTGGGACGAGGCGCTGCTCGACGTCTACATCCTGAACGGGGCACTCGCAGGTCTCAACTCGAACGGGACCTCGATCGACGGCACCAACAAGGA
>JAGIBK010000016.1 GCA_017744355.1 bacterium
TCTGCTTTCCCGACGACGCCCCGTGGCCCGTGGGGGGCGATTGGGCGCTACAGTTCGCGAGGCAGGCGATCAGAGCGCCCAGGCCCCACCACTCCCGCGAAAAAGACCACCGCTTGGATCCGTGCATCCTCCTGCCTCCCATACCTTCGAGCATCAAACGTTTCTGCAGATCTGCGAGAGGCTCCGGCGCTCTGACGCCATCACAGGCTTTCCAGCATCTCTCGCTGCCTTGCAAAACAGCCACAGGCGCTAGGCCGCCGCTCAGACCTGCGGCCCTAAAACGAGCATCCGCCTGATCCCCTGTCCCGTCAGGGACGAGGGATCAGGCATGCGTCGAGCACTGCGGCGGGCGTCTTAGCCGAACGAGGGCACCCCGTCCTGCGAGAAGTTGAAGCGCTCCTGGACGATGTAGAGGGGGCGCCGTTTGACCTCATCGTAGATCCGCCCGATGTACTCGCCGAGGATCCCGAGCGTGATGAGCTGGACGCCCCCGAGCAGCAGGGTGCAGACCATCAAGGAGGCCCAGCCGGGAATCGTCAGGTCGGTGAAGAGGCGCAGGCCCACGACCCCCAGGATCGCCAAAAAGGCGAGCGCCGAGGCGAAAAAGCCCGAGTAGGTAGCCAGCTGCAAGGGGAAGAAGGAGAAGGCCGTCACCCCGTCCAGCGCGAACTTCAGCATCTTGCGCAGGGGATACTTGGTCTCGCCGGCGAAGCGCTCCTGGCGCACGAAGGGGACTCCCACCTGGCGAAAGCCAATCCAGCTCACCAAACCGCGGATGTAGCGGTGGCTCTCCCGGATCCGCTTGAGGACCTCGACCACCGGGCGGCTCATGAGGCGGAAGTCCCCGGTGTCCAGGGGGATGTCCACGTTGGTGACCCGGCGCATGAGGCGGTAGAAGAGGGCGGCCGTCCCCTTCTTGAAGGCCGAGTCTCCCCTTCGCTCGGCGCGCACCGCGTAGACCACGTCGTAGCCTTCGCGCCACTTCGCCATCAACTGCGGGATCAGCTCGGGCGGATCCTGGAGGTCGGCGTCGATGACCACCACGGCCTCGCCGATGGCGTGGTCCATCCCCGCCGTGATGGCGGCCTGGTGGCCGAAGTTGCGCGAGAAGCGGATCACCTTGACCCGCTCGTCGCGCGTCCCGAGGGCCACGGCCAGCTCACAGGAGGCATCGCTGCTGCCGTCGTCCACCAGGACGAGCTCGTAGGACTCCCCCATCGACGCCAGGACCGCCGTCAGCCGGTGATACATCTCGTTGACAATCGCCGCCTCGTTGAAGATGGGGACGATGACGGAAAGAACCACGGGGCTACGTTCGTACATGTTTCTCTATCCTCTCGGTTCCGAGCGTGTGGGTTCAGGCACCCGCGACGTCGCTGATGCTTGCTTGACAGCATAGGTCTTCGGCAGACAGGGGAGATGAGGCAGGATGCACGAAAACCATGGGCAAGGCCGACTTCCTCTCTGGTCACCTATCGCTTCTTGAAGACGTAGAAATCCGGGGTCCTGTGTAGGTTGTAGTTGAAGTATGGGCTGTACACCTCCTTGTGGCCTCCGGCCCTCAGCCCCCAGAGGAAGAGCGACTTCGCGAAGAGCTTGAGGTTCACGTCGGGGATGTTGTAAGGGCTTGCGGTGCGATACAGCAGCTCGTAGTCCTGGGCCAGGGCCGCAAGCCGGTCCGGCGCCATGCTGAAAGACGTGTAGGGGCTCACCACCAGGAGGTCACCCGATTGGATTTGGTCGGTGTGACGGCTGTTGAAGACGCTGTAAGGCGAGTGGGGGCTGAGGCCGTAGTACACCAGGTTGTCGGGCGGAAGCTCGCTGCGCAGGTCGAACTTCTCCGAGGAAACGCCAGAGTAGTTGAGGAACTTCCCGAGGCTCGCGTAGATCTCGTTGCCACTGGCCGGATTGACGCCATCCAAGAAAATGGCCGTTCGCTTGCCACCGCTCGCCTGGAACTGAGCATCGAGCAGGGGCGCGAGGCGATCGAGCATCTTGTTGTAGTTGAGGGGCACGTACTTGTAGACGCTCACCATGTTCAGACCAATGACCGCAGAGTTGATAAGACAGACCGCGAGCGCTCCAAAACCGACCGCGAGCCAGCGTGAACGGGCCACCGCTGGCCAGAGCTCCTTTAGGAAGTGGAGGGCAGCAGGCAAGGCGAGGGCATAGGCCGGCAACAGGTAATGGTAGGTCTGAAGGTTGAGCGCTACGTATACCAGCAGGTAGCACAGGGCGGCCACCAGCATGGCGTCGTAGAGGGGGTGAAAGCGATCCTGCCTGGCGATCGCGAGCCGATAGAACCGGTAGAGCAAGAGGGTGGGCAAGAGCACGGCGATGAGGGGATCGGAAAGCATGAAGAAGGCGAGGTTCTTCAGGAGCATGATCCCTTGGTCATAGGTGGTCTCGCCGTAGCGATGGCGTCCCACGTGACGATAGGCCAGCCAGTAGTAAAGGGTGCAGAAGATGCCCGAGCTGAGCAACAAGAGGCCATCCAAGAGCTTCTGAGCGGCGGGGCTCGAGCGCCAGCTCGCGACGAGATGCAACAGAGCGAAGACCCCCAGCATGATAAAGCCGGGCTCCTTGTAATAGAGGGCCACGTTGGCGAACAGAAGGCTCCCCACCAGGTCCTGGACCCTCCCGCGCTCCCGGTGGCGCAGATAGCAGAGCAGGAACAGGAAGAAGAACAGGAGCGCACCGCGCTCGGGAACCTGCAGCCTGAAATAAGCCGTGGCGAAGCCCGGCACGAGCGCCAGATAACAAATGGCCCCGATCTTGGCGAGGCGTTGGCGGGTCACCCGGGTCAAGACACGCCAGGCAACCAGAACGAGGAGCAGGAACTGACAGGCGTTAAAGAGGTAGTAGTAGAAGGGGAGAGGGCCCAAGAAGTGGGCGATCAGGTTGTACTCCTGCGCGTCCAAGGGATAAAACCGGCCGAACTTTGGCTCGATGAAGAAATCCAGGCGCTTGCCAATTTGGATGGTGTCCAGAAAACCGTGATCGTCGATCGGACCAAGGCGAGGCTCGATGAGGAACAAAACCAGGTAGGTAGCCAGGAAGAGCAGGAAGCCCAGCAGGCGGAGATCGACCTTGAGGCGACGTGGAGAAAGTTGGTGCAGCATGACGTCTCCTGTCTTGCAAGAAAGTCTATGACGATGCGTGTGCGAAGTCGGCAGTGCCCCTTGCAAGGCAAGGGCCACTGCCGGTAGCGACGAACGATACAGGTCATGCGAGAGGAGCGAACGCGCCTGGTTCAGAGGCCGTCGCGGCTGCGCCCCATCGGCCGGGCAATATTCATCGACACCAGTCCGAAGCACTCGGCGAGCGCCTCGGGGTAGGCAGGCATGTAGTCGGGCTTCTCGAGCCCGAAGCTCGCGAGGATGGCGCTCGTGAAGGCCGTGGTCGGCACCTCGCGGCGCTGGCCGAAGCGCGAGAGGTCCGCCTGCGGGTCGAAGACGAGGGCCGTCCCTTCGGGGATGTGCCACCCGGACGAGCCCACCTCGTCCTGGATCGCCTCGGCCTGGAGGCCGAAGTCCGAGAGCGAATAGCTCGCCCCGTCGAGCTCCACGCGCGCCGTGGCGGGATCGACGTTCTGGCGGTCGACCCAGAAGGTGACGCTTCGCTCGTCATGCGTCTCGAAGGCGAAGGGAGTCCCCACGAGCTGCAGGCCCCTTGCGCGCTGGATGAAGCGCGCCTTGGCAGCCGCGTCCGAGAAGGCGACGTTGTAGCAAGGCTCCATGCCGGGAAGCTGGCGCCACTCGCCGGGCTCCAGGCCCAACCGAGAAAAGAAGCGCCCGGGCTCGGCCAGGACGAGCTGGTTGTAGACGGGCTTCGCGACGGCGGCGCGCTGCCCCATCGTCGTGATGAGCAGCAGGCGATACTCGGGGTGACGCGCCACGAAGGCCATCAGATCGCCGAGCATCTTGTCGGCAGCGCGCATGGTGTGGGGAATCTCACCCTTGTAGGCGTCGATCCAGTCGCGCGACATCTCGTTGCGCGAGGTCTCGACGGTCATGCGCTTCCCCTGCGAGGCCTCGGCGTGGGCTTGGGCCGCGTAATCATGGGGATAGGTCGCCGCCCAGTAGCGGTGCATGGAGGACGCGCAGTGGTTGGAGAAGAAGGTGACGAGGTCAGGCCGGGTGGTTTTCAGCTGCCGATAGACCACGTCGAAGCTCAAGATAGCCTGGATGGTGCGCCGGCGCACCACCCGCCTTTTGTCCAGCACCTCGGAGGCCAACTGACCGACGGCAGCGAGGAGGGTGCGACCGCGAATGCCCAGGCGGGGCGCAGCCAGCAAGAAGGTGGCCGCTCGCTGCTTGTCGAGGCCCCGGCGGACGACGAGCTGGGACTGGGCGATCGCGCCGTTGTTGAAGGCCTGGAAAGCGCTGAGGTGGTGCGGCTTGGTCTCGAAGGTGGGCGCGAAGAGATCGGGCAGGTAGAAGGCGATGTGGCGATCGTCGCGCGGCACCGGGTAGGAGCCGATCGACCCGCCGATCCCGATGGTCCGCCCCGCCGCGCGCAGGACCTCCCAGAAGCGCGGGTAGCGCCGGTCGATCTCGGTCGTGTCCTGGTTGTACTCCAGGATGCCGTGCACCGTGTCCGGCACGCCCCGGTGAAAGGTCGGCCAGGAGACCTTGGGATGCAGATGGATCTGATCGGGAGTCTTCCCGACGAACTGCGCCGCCGTCCGCAACAGGGTGGCGAAGTGGGAGTGCGGGTGGGCCGCGACGTGATCATCGATGACTTTATAAGGGACTTCGTTGAGTTCAAAAATAACGAGCTTTCGGCGCATGATTCCCCCCAACTAAAAATGGACAAGCAATAACTAGCGTCAAAGCGCGTGCGATTAAATCAGCCAAGCGAACAACGATGTTCGTGAGATCCGATCTTCAACTTGCTCGCCCGCTTATCCCATTCAAGTCCCAGCGCGGGATGATCGACCAACAGATAAGTCACCTAGGCTTAATCTCACGTTATCTTCGATGCCAAGGCCTTTCGGTACCGTGTTCATCAGCTGGTGGAACCACCAACACGAGCCGAAAGGATAGAAAACCCTTGAAGATAACCAAACCCTCCAACTCGACCCTCCTGCTGCGCGCGCTTTGCGCCGTGTCGATCGCCATGGGCGTGGGAACGCTCGGCTGTGCCATTCCCGGCAACCTGATGCCGGGCGCGGGCCTCGACGGTGAGACCGCCCTGAACCAGCAGTTCGGCGCCGTGAAGCTCTCGTTCCGCAGCGACGACTACCAGGCGCAAGCCACCAAGGCGGACATCAAGCAACTGCGAGTCACCCTGACGGGCGACTCCCTTGCGTCGCCCCTGGTGCAGACGGCGGCCTTCAACAACGGGGCCGAGTTCAGCTTCAAAGACCTGAAGGCGGGTGTCATCGCGGTCAAGATCGAGGCCCTCGACGCAGCCGGAAGCAACATCGGCACCGCCAACAAGAGCGGCGTCTCCGTCCTGGCGGGCCAGCTCACGACGGTCTCGCTCGCCCTCAAGCTCAACCCGACGACCGTCGATCCCAATACCGGCCTGGTCGGAATCGGCGTCACCATCACGGACGGCGACATCGTCACCACCCCCCTGCCGACGCCGAGCCCGACCCCCGCGCCGACGGCGACGCCGGAGCCCGTCCCCCCGCTCGGGACCG
>JAGIBK010000017.1 GCA_017744355.1 bacterium
CTCGATGGGCTTGGCGACGGGCTCCATCTCCTCGGTCTTGCGACCGATGACCGCCCCGGCGACGATGGCGGAGATGCCGCCCGAGGTGATGCTCGTGTTGCCCATGGCCTCGCTCCTTTACAAGCTGCATGCGACGTCGAGGATCTTGTACCCGAGATTGGCAAGCAACCCTCTTGGGTTTGATGAGATTCAGGCGGTGGCGATCGCCCTGAGCTTGCCGTCGAACGAGGCGAAAGCCAGCAGGCCTTGCCCCGTGCCGGGGGTGGTCAGAATGGCGCCGTTGGTCGTGAGCCGATCCACGAGAGAACCGCTCTCTCCATCCAGGATGTAGAGCCGGCCGTCCGCGGACCCCACCGCGATGCGATCGCCGAATGCTGCCGCTCCGCCGATTACCGCCCCGCCGGTGGTCGCTACCCAGCGGATCTCGCCGGTTTCACGATCCAGGGCGACGACCCGCGAGGAGCTCCCGCCGACGATGACGAGGTCCCCATGCACGAGGGGACGTACTTGCAGGCTTTTCGCGAGCTGGCGCTTCCACAGGAGATCGCCGGATTCGGCCGAGAGGGCGTAGAGGTAACCATCGAAAGAGCCGACGAAGCAGCGCCCTTCCGGATCGACGATCGGATCTCCCTTGACCTCGCCGCCGGTCACGAATTGCCAGCGCAGCGCGCCGGTCTCGGCGTCCGCGGCGTAGACTGCGTAATCGTTCGCGCCCACGATGACTTGATCGCGCACGGCGTCGAAGAACGGAGCCGAGTGGATGTAGTGCTTCGCCTTCAGCTCCCAGGCGACTTGGCCCGTCTGGGCGTCGAAGGCCATCAGACTGCCGCCCGCTTCGCCGCTTTCGACCCCGATGAAGAGGCGATCGCGCCCGGGATCCAGCGCGGGTGAGGAGCCGATCCACTGCCCCGGCCGGGTCTCCCAGATCAGGCGCCCGTTATCGGCATCCAGGCAGTAAAGGAAGCCGTCGTAGGCCCCGAAGTAGACCCGCCCCTGGTGCACCAGGGGCGTGGCATGCACGCCGCGTTCCCGGTCGCGCACCGCGAAGCGCCAGCGCTCACGGCCGTCGAGGGTGAGCGCGGCCAGGAAACCAGCATCCCCGCCCACGTACAGCCCTTGCTCCGTGATGCACGGGCGCGATTTCGGGATCGCGTAGCGGCCGTGGTTCAGGGGGCCCCACTCCCACTGGATCGGGTAGGTCCCAGGGGCGCGAGGCGTCCCGGGATCGATGCCCAGCTCGTCGAGGGTGAAGAGCGCCTCAAGGGGGATCTGCCGGCCCTTCAGCCAGTTACTGCCGGAGCGCTCGCAATCGATCAGGGCGCCCACCGCAAGCACCTCTGGCTGAAAAGGCGCGAGGATCTCGAGGGCCCGGCGCTGGGTATCGCCCGAATTGACGATGTCATCGAGCAACACCACCCGGGCGCCAGGGCGCAGGGGCGGCCCTTCGACCCATTTCTGAAGGCCGTTGCCCTTCGGTTCCTTGCGGATGATGAAGCCCTGCAAGGGGTAACCATCGGCCCGGCTCTCATAGAGCAGGGCGACGACGAGCGGGTTGGCGGCGAGCGTCATGCCCCCGACGGCTTCGGGGGCGTAGGGCTTGATGCGCTCCCACAGAAGGCGGGCGGCGTGGTGCAGCGATTCCGGTGAGAGCAGGACCTCACGACAATCGATCATCCAGTCGTAAGGACGGCCCACCTCGTTGAGTCCCTGCCCCAATTTGAGGCCGTCGTTCAGGATCGCGTGGCGGAGCTTCGGCTGGTAGCCGAGGCGATCGCTCGATGCGATCCGGGTTTCTTGACTCATGAGGCGGGCCCTTCTGTTCGAGGTGGTTCGTCCTTAGATCTGGTTGAACCACATGTCGTTGACGAGCTGGGTCTGGCCGTTGCGCTCGAAGGAGCCTTCGGCCGTGATGCGGTTGCCGACCGCGTCCTTCTTGTCGACGGCCTTGCCGCCGAGGCTCATCTTGGTGATCCCCAGCTCCGAAGGCGGGATGGACTGGTTGGTGCCGTCCCCGTTGGAAACGAGCATCGTGAGCCCCTTGGCCTCGAGGACCTTGAAGTCGTTGGAGTCGAGGTAACCTTTGCTGGTGTCGATGCCGGCGTAGCGGGCTTCGGCCTTGAGGGTCTCGTAGGCGTCGGCGTGCTTCATGCCGCGCGAGTCGACGGTGTCGATGGGCGCGCCGTTCATGGAGAGGACGCCGTCGCCCTTCTCGGCCCACTTGGTCGCATGCAGGCCATCGACCTCGATGCCGCGCTGATTGACCGTGGCGTCGGTGTCGCCGTCGCCGTTGAGGTCGAAGACCAGAGGGTCGCCGCCACCGCCACCGCCGTCCCCACCGCCACCGCCGCTGTCTCGCACCTGGCGCTGCTCGGCGGCTTGGGCCTGCTGACGCTGCTGTTCGGCGGCCTTGCTGCTCTTGATGGGCGTGGTGTCGAACTCACCCTTGAGGGCTGCATCGCGCTTGCGGTAGATCTGCTCGAGCAACTCGGGGTCGACCGTCGAGAGCGCCGACGGATCGAGCGGAATCGCGTTGGGATCGCTCGGCTCGCCAGGCTGAACGGTCGGCGTTCCGACGGTGGGGTGCTGGGTGTTGGTGCTCGCGGCCTGGCTGTCGAGGTCGAGGAGCCACATGTCCTGTGCGAGCTCGGTCTT
>JAGIBK010000018.1 GCA_017744355.1 bacterium
GACCTCCGGCGCCTAGCGGGGCGCCGTTCGGGTTTCGCCTAAGATCGGGCCTCGGCCCGGCCGTTTAGCTTCTGCCGCAAGTCCATCCGGCGATGGTCGTTGCGGAGAATGCGGCATGAGCACGAGCGAAGACTTCCTGACCCCCGCGGCCCTGGCCATCCCCAAGGAGGGCTATTTCGAGCGGGTCGACGGGCCGCACGGGCCGCTGTTCCCCAAGACGCCCGCCAACTACGGCTTCTCGATCCTGTGCAAGGTGCTGCCGGGGCACGAAGACAATATCCGCGCCTACGCCAAGAACCTCGAGGTCGCCGTCAAGGACGACCCGCACGTGCTGGCCACGCTGAAGCTGCACTACCTGCGCTGGATCCTGTTCCCGATCGGGGACGACCTCTACTTCATGTACCAGGGCATCTTCGACACTGACTTCGACAAGTACATGGACGATGCCCTGGCGATCTTCCTGTCGACCGGGATCACCACCGTCTTCGTCAACCTCGAGGGCTTCCCCGAGGACTGGAAGGACAACAATTCGGCGGTCATCAAGTTCTTCCGCGAGCATCAGGTGCCCAGCTTCCTGGAGTACGGCGAGTACCCCTATGTCAGCGCCGACGAGATCAAGAAGGCCCTGCGTCTGAAGGCCGCCCTGACGACCGCCCTGGACCAGCTCCAGTAGTCCGCCGCTCATCGCAGAAGGAGCGGCGTCATGGACGAACCGGCGCGCAGCTATAACCAGAACCACGTCCCGCGCCCGGCCGGACCGGGGAATCGGCGGGTCAGCATCTACGTCTCGTGGTCCTATCCGGGCGAGGCCGGCCGCGACGTCTCGCAGCTGGACAACCGCTTCTCGACCATGACCGAGGTGCGGCGGGTGACCTGGCCCGCTTATGAGACGCCCCGCTTCGCGGATCCGCTGCAGTTCTCGCAAGGCATCGCCGGGGCGCTGGAGCTGTTCTTCTGGGCCTGGATCCCGTTCCAGAAGCACGTGGGCGAGGTGACCGGCTATCCGCCGCCGGTGTTCCAGCGCGTGGACCACGCCGGCTTCTTTCTGCCGCTGGACGAGCGGGTGCTGTCGGACGTCGACACCCTGTTCGTTTTCGGCCTGGACCACGACATCACCGGCCAGACGCCGTCGGCCGAGGAAATCGCGGCGGTGAAGGCCTTCCTCGCGCGCGAGGACACCTTGCTGGTCATCGGTCCGCACCACGACGTGGGCGCCGGCGACGACCTGGACGTCCGGGCCATGGAATACGCCCACCACGGCGACGCCCTGGTCCCGCGCCAG
>JAGIBK010000019.1 GCA_017744355.1 bacterium
GACCAGCGCTCCCAGCAGCCACCATGCATTGCGTTCGACCGCGGCCACCGCCAGCCTGGCGCTGTTCGCCTGGCTGCTGACCCTACATCCGACCGCCACCGGCCGGGTCTATGCGGCCTACGGCGGTGTCTACGTCAGCCTGGCGATCTTCTGGCTGTGGTGGGTCGATGGCGTGCGGCCCACGCGCTGGGACCTGCTCGGCGCGGCGTTGTGCCTGGCCGGCATGGCGGTGATCATGTTCGCGCCGCGCAACGCCTGAGCGCGCGGCTGTCCCCAGGAGGGAATGCGATGGCCCGTTTCGCCAGCTTCCGCGAGTTCTATCCGTTCTACCTGGCCGACCCAGGCGAAGCCGTAACCACAGACCAGCATTTCATCGGCAGCTGCGGGGTGCTGGTGCTGCTGGCGGTGGCCGCGGTCGAACGCAATGCATGGTGGCTGCTGGGAGCGCTGGTCTGTGGTTACGGCTTCGCCTGGGTCGGCCACTTCTTCTTCGAGAAGAACCGGCCGGCGACCTTCCGCCATCCGTTCTATTCGTTCGCCGGCGACTGGGTGATGTTCAAGGACATCCTCAGCGGCAAGATCCGCTTCTGAGCAAGCCCGCGGCTCAGTGCGCCGCGCCGGGCCCGTCGTAGAACATCAGGAACGCCGCGCCGACGATCAGGGCGAAGGCGGCGTAGTGGTTCCACTTCAGCGGCTGGCCCAGGTACCAGGCCGAGAAACCGGCGAACACGACCAGGGTGATGACTTCCTGGATGGTCTTGAGCTGGACCACCGAATAGACATTGCTGCCCATGCGGTTGGCCGGGACCATCAGCATGTACTCGAAGAACGCGATGCCCCAGCTGACCAGGATCGCCGCCAGCAGCGGCGCGTTCTTGTACTTCAGGTGCCCGTACCAGGCGAAGGTCATGAACAC
>JAGIBK010000020.1 GCA_017744355.1 bacterium
GCTCCCGCCGTTGCGCGCAACGCCCGGAGCCTTGCGATCGCAAGGCTCCCAGGCTTGCGCGCAAGGTCAAAAGCCCTGGCGTCGGTGTTCCCGGGCTTGCGCGCAAGGGTCTGAGCGTTGCGCGCAAGGGTCAGAGGCTTGCGCGCAAGGCTCGAAGGTTCGCGCGCAAGCCCGGGAGCCTTGCGATCGCGCCGGCAAACCTGCCTTGGCGCCGGCAAAGCCGCCCGCCGGCCGCCCGTTCAGGTAACTCCCACCCTCGCCTATACTCTGTCGGCGTCACATTCCCGGGGAGGGAACACGCGTGAGCCGTGAGATCGAGGAGCTTCAGGCCGCCCTGCGCCAGTTCGCCGAGGAGCGCGACTGGGGCCAGTTCCACACGCCGAAGAACCTCGCCGCGTCCCTGTCCATCGAGGCGGCCGAAGTGCTCGAGCACTTCCAGTGGCTGACCGACGAGCAGAGCCGCCAGCTCAGCGAGGAGCAGCGGCTCAAGGTCGGCCACGAGATCGCCGATGTCCTGCTCTATCTGCTGCAGCTGTCCGACAAGCTGGGCATCGACCCGCTCGAAGCAGCCCGGCAGAAGTTGACGATCAACGCGGAGAAATACCCGGCCGACAAGGCACGGGGCAGCAGCAGGAAATACACCGAGCTCTGAATCCGGCGAGAAACCAAACCTGCGAGCCAAGGGGAAAGGCTGGCGTGATCGTTTACCAGGCGACGAAATCGAAATTCCTGCACGACTGCGACAACGACCAGATCGAGGATGTCGTCTCGTCGGCCTACGTGCAGAAGACCGGGCGCTACGCCCTGACCGGCGAGTTCAAGGCCTGGCGCGCCTCGCTCACGGCGATGGCCCGGGTGCTGCGCGACGGCGACATCCCCGACGACATCGGCATCGGCGTGGAGTTCGGCATCCCGCAGACCGCCAAGCGGATCGACTTCATCCTCTCCGGCCAGGCCG
>JAGIBK010000021.1 GCA_017744355.1 bacterium
TAGGTGACCGGGATGTTCTTGGCCTTCATCGCCTCGACGATCTGGTCGCTCTCGGCCTGCTTCACCCGCGGGTCGTTGGCGCCCTGGCCGATCAGCAGCGGCCGCACGATCCTGTCGGCGTGGGTCAGCGGCGAGCGCTCGGTCAGCCACTTCCTGCCTTCCTCGGTGCGCGGGTCGCCCATGCGCCGGGCCAGCTGCTCGTAGAAGCTGGCCCAGTACGGCGGCACGGTGGCCAGCAGCGTGGCGAGGTTGGACGGGCCGACGATGTCCACGCCGCAGGCGAAGGTGTCGGGGGTGAAGGTCAGGCCGGCGAGCGTGGCGTAGCCGCCGTAGCTGCCGCCCATGATCGCGACCTTGTCGGCGATGGCGAGTGGGCCGGCAAGATGCACGACGACCTGATCGACGCGGTGCAGTGGGCGGTCGGCCAGGGCATCACCACCGCCGACAAGGTCGCGATCATGGGCGGCAGCTACGGCGGCTACGCCACGCTCGCCGGCCTGACCTTCACCCCCGACACCTTCGCCTGCGGCGTGGACATCGTCGGCCCGTCCAACCTCGCCACGCTGCTGGCCACCGTGCCGCCGTACTGGGCCAGCTTCTACGAGCAGCTGGCCCGGCGCATGGGCGACCCGCGCACCGAGGAAGGCAGGAAGTGGCTGACCGAGCGCTCGCCGCTGACCCACGCCGACAGGATCGTGCGGCCGCTGCTGATCGGCCAGGGCGCCAACGACCCGCGGGTGAAGCAGGCCGAGAGCGACCAGATCGTCGAGGCGATGAAGGCCAAGAACATCCCGGTCACCTA
>JAGIBK010000022.1 GCA_017744355.1 bacterium
GGACAGCCTTCCAGGACAGCCGGTCAAAGAGAAGCGCACGGCCGCGAGCCTCTACCCTGCGTTTCAGGCCTTGCTTGATAGGACTGAGTATTTACGCAACAACGTAAATGCGGATAACATTAATTCCGGGACGCTGCCTGCGGCGCGTTTGCCAGCGGCTACCGCCTCGGTCTTCGGGGCGGTCAAGACTGGCTCGAATATCACCAACACGGCTGGCACGATCTCTATCGCGTCCGCCAACGTCATCGCCGCGCTCGGCTACACGCCCGCGAACAGGGCGGGCGACACCTTCACGGGCAAAGTTACGACCGCCGCTTCGGCAGCGGGCGGGGCGGGCTTCAATCTGCCTCATGGTGTAGCGCCGACGACGCCCGGCAATGGTGATATCTGGAGCACGAGCGCCGGCATCTTCGCGCGCATCAACGGCGCAACCCAGCAGATGCTTCAATCGGTGGGGCTCAGCTTGCCGAGCATCTTCACCGTGACCGGCTCGCCGGTCAATGCGGGTGCCGGCACGTTGACGGCTGCTCTCGCCACTCAGGCGGCAAACCAGGTCTTCGCGGGGCCTGCCTCGGGTGGTGCGGTTGCTCCTAGCTTCCGCTCTCTCGTGGTCGCAGACCTTCCCACGGTGGATATCGCGCATGGCGGAACGGGGGCCACGTCGAAGGCCGCAGCCTTCGACGCCCTCTCTCCCATGTTGGCGATTGGCGATCTCATCTAC
>JAGIBK010000023.1 GCA_017744355.1 bacterium
GGATATGGACGTTGCCCATCTCGCCGCGCATCGCTTCGACCGCAGCGGCATCGGCTGCCTTCTCGTCACCCTTGCCGCGCCAGGTGGCGGCGGCGAGCGCCGCCGCTTCGGTGACACGCACCAGTTCGAGGGTGAGCGAACGATCGATCGCCGCCTGTCGGTCGGTATCGGACTTGCTGAGCTTCATGAGCACTCCCTGCCCCGCCGCACGGGGCTTTACGTGGCCTATGCGGTCGCCTGCCCGAACCGCAAAGCCGGGAAGGCTGCTAAAGCTGTTCGATCCGGATCATCTGCGGATCGCCGACGATGAAGCCGTCACCCTTGATCGCCTGGAGGGCGTCGCGGACGGTCTGCTCCATGGTGGAGTGCGTGAGCAGCACCACCGTGCGGGACTCGGTCCCCGTCACGCCCGGCTCGCTAACACGCAAATCCGGACGCTGGATGACGCTTTCAAGCGAAATGCCGGCGGCACCCATGCGGGTAGCAATAGCGGCAAACGCGCCGGGCACATCCCTGACATTTAGTCGGATGTAATAGCCGCCCTCGTGCTCGCGGATCGGCGCACGGCGATAGGGCGTCAGCTCCGCACTCGGCACACCGAGCGGCGGCACGCGCGTGCCGCGGGCGATATCGAGAATATCGGAAAGGACCGAGGA
>JAGIBK010000024.1 GCA_017744355.1 bacterium
GCGTTGAGCCGCAGACCGAGACCGTCTGGCGTCAGGCCGACAAGTACAAGGTTCCGCGGATCGTGTTCGTCAACAAGATGGACAAGATCGGCGCCGACTTCGACAAGTCGGTCGAGTCGATCCGCGACCGCCTGGGCGCCAAGGCCGTTCCGATCCAGTTCCCGATCGGCGCCGAAAGCGCGCTGAAGGGCCTGGTCGACCTGGTCCGCATGAAGGCCGTGGTCTGGGACAACGATGGCCTGGGCGCGACCTATCGCGACGAGGAAATCCCCGCCGACCTGATGGACAAGGCCGTGGAAGCCCGCGCCTACCTGGTCGAGAACGCCGTCGAACTCGACGACGACGCCATGGAAGCCTATCTGGGCGGCGAAGAGCCCTCGGAAGCGGTCATCAAGAAGTGCATCCGTAAGGCCGTTCTGACGGGCGCCTTCTATCCGATCCTCTGCGGCTCGGCCTTCAAGAACAAGGGCGTCCAGCCCCTGCTCGACGCGGTCGTCGACTACCTGCCGTCGCCGGTGGACATTCCGCCGACCAAGGGCATCGACTTCAAGACCGAAGAAGAGACCACCCGCAAGGCCTCGGACGAAGAGCCGCTGTCGGTTCTGGCGTTCAAGATCATGGACGACCCCTTCGTCGGTTCGCTGACCCTGT
>JAGIBK010000025.1 GCA_017744355.1 bacterium
TTTCGGCGCCATCGAACAGACCGGCGTACATCCGCGCGTCCTGGTGGATCCGGACCGAACCATCGGCGCCATCCGGGCTCACCACCAGGCGCAGGCGGCCACGCTTCTCGCTGTCGTCGAACCGCTTCTGCTCATAGCCCGGAGTGATGCCGGTGCGGTCGGGCAGGATCCAGATCTGCAGGAAATGGGTGGTGCCGTTGCTGTCGTAGTTGAACTCGGAATGGGTCACGCCGGTGCCGGCGCTCATCCGCTGCACTTCGCCGGGGGTGATGCTCTCGACATTGCCCATCGAGTCCTTGTGGCCCAGCGCGCCCTCGAGCACGTAGCTGATGATCTCCATGTCGCGGTGGCCGTGGGTGCCGAAACCCTGCCCGGCGGCCACGCGGTCCTCGTTGATCACCCGCAGCGGACCCCAGTGCACGTGGTCCGGGTCGAAGTATTCGGCGAAGGAGAAGCTGTGCCAGGAGTCGAGCCAGCCGTGGTTGGCATGGCCGCGCTCGGCGGCCGGTCGCAGGGTGATCACAGGGCACCTCCGGTGCTCAGGGTGGGGGAAGACAGCTTGCGCTCACTGCGCCAGGCATCGACGCTGAAGGCGCCGGCACCATTGGCGGCCAGCATCAGGAAGCCGCCGCCGATGGCGACATTCTTCATCAGGTGGATGAACTGGTTCTGGTCGGCCAGGTCGGCATGGAACAGCACGCCGGCGGCCAGGGAGAACACGGCCAAGGCCAGCGCCGAACTGCGGGTGAACACGCCGGCGAGCACGGCCAGGC
>JAGIBK010000026.1 GCA_017744355.1 bacterium
CTTCGTGCTCGACATGGGCCGGCCGGTGAAGGTGTTCGACCTTGCCCGCCGCATGATCCGGCTGTCCGGGCTCAAGCCGAAGACCGACGACGAGCCCGATGGCGATATCGAGGTCGTGTTCAACGGCCTGCGCCCCGGCGAGAAGCTCTACGAAGAGCTGCTCATCGGCGACAATCCCGAATCGACCGACCATCCGCGCATCATGATGGCCAACGAGAAGTACCTCTCGCTCGAGGAGGTCGAGCTCGGCCTGGAACGGATGTCGGAAGCGTTCCGCCGGCAGGACGCGGTTCAGGTCAAGCAGCTCCTGGCGGAGCTGGTGACCGATTACCAACCCTCGCCCAAGATCGTCGACCACCTCGCCCACTCGAGCGGCAAGCCGCGCCTGCGCGTGGTGTCGGGATCGTCGAGCTGATCGCCGGCCGGCGGTCCGGATCGGCCAGCGTAGATACATCTGGTCCTGCGCAGACCGGGGCCGGGAAACGGTTCCGCGAGGATCTCGATCAGTGGCTTCATTCTACCAGGTTCTGCAAGTGACCGCCGCCGCTGGCGACGGGATCACCGACGACACTGCGGCGCTCCAGGCCTTGCTGCGCAGCGCGCCGGCGGGCGCGACGCTGGATTTCGGAGACAAGACCTAC
>JAGIBK010000027.1 GCA_017744355.1 bacterium
GGTGTGGCCGATGACTGGGGTGAAGTCGTAACAAGGTAGCCGTATCGGAAGGTGCGGCTGGATCACCTCCTTTCTAGAGTGCGCTGCAAGTCAAGCGTCCACACTTATCGGCTGTGAAATAAGAACAGTTATTTGGTGAAGCACGGTCGAAAGGCCGGCTACTGATACTGATCCAAGCGGGTCTGTAGCTCAGCTGGTTAGAGCACCGTGTTGATAACGCGGGGGTCGTTGGTTCGAGCCCAACCAGACCCACCAAGGTTTCGGGGGTTTAGCTCAGCTGGGAGAGCACCTGTTTTGCAAGCAGGGGGTCGTCGGTTCGATCCCGTCAACCTCCACCAAGAAATATCAAACCTAAGTCGGCGTCGAAGGCGTTGAGATTTAGGTTTGGTCTTTTGAAGACTAATGGCTGTTTTTGTTCTTTAACAATCTGGAAGAAGTAAAGATTCATTTAAACGGTTGCCAGGACTTCGGTTCTTGCAAACGTTAATTAAATGGGTGTGATTGTATCAATCATAGTATTACGAAGTGATCTTAAGTTTTAGAAGATTCGCTTTGGAAATACGGCAAACGCTAAACTCAATTATTTCTATAACGCTCTGGCAACAGAGGCTAACGTTATAGGAACAAGCGAATAAGTGCACATG
>JAGIBK010000028.1 GCA_017744355.1 bacterium
CAGTTCGGGATTTCCGACCGAGCGCTGCAGCCAACGATGTCGGCCGGATCGGGGGTGATCGTCGACCGCGAGCGCGGGCTCGTGATCACCAATTACCACGTGATCGAGAAGGCCACCCGGGTCGACGTCGCCTTGCGCGACAAGCGCAGCTTCCAGGCGCAGCTCGTCGCCGCCGCGCCGGCGCTCGACATCGCCATCCTGCGGGTCAACGCGCGCGACTTGCCGGCGCTGCCGTTCGGGGACTCCGACAAGCTGTCGGTCGGCGATCTGGTCGTCGCCATCGGCAACCCGTTCGGGCTCGGACAGACGGTCACCGCCGGCATCGTCAGCGCGACCGACCGCGGGCTCGGACCCAATACGCCGCGCTTCATCCAGACCGACGCGCCGATCAACCCGGGCAATTCAGGCGGCCCGCTGATCGACGCGCGCGGTCAGATCATCGGCATCAATTCGGCGCTGATCAGCCCCAACGAAGGCAACGTCGGCATCGGCTTCGCCATCCCGGCGAACGCCGTGCGCGAGGTCCTCGACGAGGCCAAGCGCCGGATGTGAGCCCGACTAGAGAACGCTCTCGATCCAGCCCTTGAGCTGGCTCTTGGGCGCCGCGCCGAGCT
>JAGIBK010000029.1 GCA_017744355.1 bacterium
GCCCTTGGTGGCCGTCCCGGCCAGGGTGCTGACGGCGCCAGCGGTGGTGATCTTGCGGACCCGGTAGTTGCCGTAGTCGGCGACGTAGATGGTGCCGTCGCCGGCCACGACGACGTCCCACGGGTTGCTGAACTTGGCTGCCGTCTTGGCCGCACCGTCCGCGAAGGAGTTCACGCCCGTACCGGCGACCGTGGTCACGACACCGTCGGGCGTGACCTTGCGGATGCGATGGTTGCCGGTGTCGGCGACGTAGACGTTCCCGTCCGGACCGATGGCCAGACCACGCGGCTGGACGAACTTGGCAGCGGCGCCGGTCCCGTCCACGTATCCCGCCGAGGACCCTGCGAGGGTGGTGACCGTGCCGTCCGGGGCGATCTTGCGGATGCGGTGGTTGCTGGAGTCGGCGACGTAGATGGTGCCGTCGGCTGCGACGGCGACGTCCATCGGTGAGTTGAACTGCGCACCGGCGTTCGTGGTCATCGTGCGCAGCACCGTGTAGCTGCGCGCACCCTCGGGCGCGGTCCACGTGAGGTTCGCGACGCTGCCGTTGGCAGTCTCGGCAGACAGCTCGGGCGCCGCGGGCGGCTCGGTGGGCTCTGTGC
>JAGIBK010000030.1 GCA_017744355.1 bacterium
AGATCCTGGAGAAGGCCATCGACCGCTGCCGCGAGGCCGGCGTGACCGCGTACCAGATCGTGCTGAAGAATTCGTGATGGGCGTCGCGCGGCTTTCGTATGGGACCGGCTTCGGTGGGCCAGACATCGGCTGCGCCGATGTCCCCCGTGCGTGCTTCCACATCCCCCACCTCGCTGCCCTGCAGCGAGGTCGCCCCCTTGACTCAAGGGGGCTGTGCGCGGGCGAGGTGGCGGCATGGAGTAGTCGACCGAGCGAGGGCGCGCCATGCTGACGCTGGTTCTGGTGGTGGTGTTCGTGGCGCTGGTGTTCGAGTTCATCAACGGCTTCCACGACACCGCCAACTCGATCGCCACGGTGGTGGCGACCAAGGTGCTGTCGCCGGGCGCGGCGGTGTCGCTGGCGGCGGGCATGAACCTGGTCGGCGCGCTGACCGGCACCGCGGTGGCGGCGACGATTGCGACTGGCATCGTCAACACCGACGTGGTCGAGGCCTCCTCGCAGGTGATCCTGTGCGCGCTGCTCGGCGGTATCGCCTGGAACCTGCTGACCTGGTGGTTCGGCCTGCCGTCCTC
>JAGIBK010000031.1 GCA_017744355.1 bacterium
AACCTGGCGGCCGCGTAGTCGATCAGCTCCTTGGCGTGATCCTTGCCGTCCTGCATCTCATCCTTAAACCAGTTCGCCACTCACTTCCCCCTGTTGCTCCACGAAAAACTCCCCAAAACGGGGCTACATGTTCCGCCGGTACTCCCCACCCACGTCATACAGCGCATGGCTGATCTGCCCAAGGCTGTGGGTCTTGACCGCTTCGACCAGCGCCTCGAAGACGTTCCCCCGCCTGCGCGCCGTGTCCTGAAGATACGCCAGGCCGTGGCCGTCGTGCACCTCGGCCGCGCCCGCCTCGCCCTCTTCCGCCACCACGTGGCCGTGGCCGGTTTCCCCTTCCGGCGCCAGGCGATTACGTGAGGCCTGCCAGCCGCGGACGTTCTCGATCTGCTGGGCCTTCTCGGCTTCCGTCGAGCGGATCAGCTCGATCTCGGTAGCCACCTCGCCGGCGTGTTCCTTGGGCAGGAAGGTGTTGACGCCGACCAGCGGCAACGAGCCGTCGTGCTTCTTGTGCTCGTAGTACAGCGACTCTTCCTGAATCTTGCCCTGGTTGAGGAAGACGACCCGATCG
>JAGIBK010000032.1 GCA_017744355.1 bacterium
GGATGATGTCGGCGGCGCCGTCATGCTCGGAGGCGAGCGCGGCGATCGGCTCGGCGATCTCGAAGTGGAGCTCGGTGGAGGGATGGTCGTTCAGCTCGGCCTGCCAGCGGGCGTGGCGGATGCCGGCGGTCCAGAGCGAGACGCCGCGGCCCTCGATCGAGACGAAGCCCAGCTCGCGGGCCTTTGCGGCGGCGCGGAGCAGGCGGGTGCCGTCGGCGCAGTCGAGGTCGAGCAGGCGCACGGCGCGGTGGCCGTGGTTGCGGAATTCGGCGAGCGCGCGGGCGATGCGCGCGTCGCACGGCGCCTCGGCCGGGTGCGGGCGCGCTCCGCCAGGCTCGGTGACGCGGCGGAGCAGTCCGCCGAGCGAGAATTGGGTGGCCATCATCGATTATGCTCCTTGGTGCCGGTCCTCAGCGACAGGGGTCCCTGAATCCGGCGGTGGGATGGGGTGCGTCGCTCGTCGGCATGCGGACGAGCAACGCGAGCAGGCTTGCGATCAGGCACATGCATCAGTGCGACAGGAT
>JAGIBK010000033.1 GCA_017744355.1 bacterium
GCTCCATGACAGGGTCATTGAGCGCCTCGTGCATGTCGAAGAGGTACTCCAGCTTATAGCTCAGCGTCCGGACTGCCGCAAGCCCCGTCTGAAAGTGATCGGCCGGCGTGGCAGGGGGGATCTGGACGGGCGTGACACCGAGCAACCCCACAAGCGCCTTCACATCGCCGCCTACTCTGCCTATCAGCTTGCTCCGCTCGGCGTTGTCCGTGAGCGCCGAGGCGCCGAGGTATGCCTTCTCTAGCTTGTCCACCTCTTTGAGAAGCTTCTTGAGCCGCTCCTTGTCCATCGTCCGGGGATTGGCCGCCCCGATCGCATCGGACAGCGCTCGGGTGAAACCGAGCAACTCGCGGCGAACCGCCTCATTGTCCGCGCTCAGGGCCGTGCCATCGAGCGATTGAAAGAGCCCCTCCATCCGATAGGTCAGTTGCCGGACAGCACCCGCCCCGATCTGGAAGCACTCCTGCGGGGTGGGGTCGGGCACGGGCATCACGCTGACCC
>JAGIBK010000034.1 GCA_017744355.1 bacterium
CGAGTAGCGGACGTCCTCCGAGGAGACGCCGATGCCCGCCTTCACGTTGTTGTAGGCCCGGTTGCGGTGGATCCGCACGTAGGAGGCGCCGTCCACGAAGATGCCGACCGAGTTGTTGTACACCGTGTTGTCCACCACCTCGCCGTGCTTGGCGCCCAGCCAGATGTCGATGCCCTCCTTCTTGTTGTCGTGGATCTTGTTGCCGCTCACCGTGAAGCCGTCGGCGACCAGGCTGACCACCTGGCCGTCGCCGTAGATCGTCGCGTGGTGGATGTCGTTGCCGCGGATGACCGCGTTCCTGATCATCTTGCCGTTGTTGTAGCCCGTCTGGCGGCTGGTCTCGGTGCTGATGGCGTGCCACTGGATCTGGGCGATCTCGCAGGAGTCGACCGTCAGGTTGTCGTGGTTCAGCAGCACCCCGGTGTTGTTGGAGTTGACGATCTTGAGGCCCTTGAGCTTGACGTAGGGGTGCCGAAGCTCGACGAGGCCCTGGTTCTGGTTGCTGTGGACCTTCCAGCCCAGCTTGGACCCGTCGATCACCGCCGTGCCGTTGTAGCTCTGGAAGACGATCTCCTGGCCTGCACTACCGCCGACCTTGGTCACGAGCTGCTCGTAGTAGGTGCCCCCGGCGATCATGACGGTGGTGCCGGCCTTCGCCTTGGCGGCGGCCGCCGCCAGGGTCTTCAGAGGAGCGCTCGACGAGGTTCCGGCGTTGGAGTCGTTGCCCGAGGTGGACACGTACAGCG